>JACMJT010000547.1 GCA_014380505.1 Hyphomicrobiales bacterium
CCTGAGTTACCCGCCTGACGAGTTCGGAGATATCCGTTTTATTTTCGATGTCGAGGACATAGGAAACCGCCCCGGGATGTGCGGCCGTCACCTCATCTAGCAGCGCCTTGCGGCGCCCCGCGATGATGACTTTGTTGCCAAGGGTCAGGAAGGCTTGAGCGAGTGCGAGACCAATGCCGGATGCGCCGCCAGTGATCAGGATCGTATTGCCGGTGGGGGTCATGTCAGTTCCATAAGTTGTTTTGATTTGAGCTTGCACAATCTAAGGAGATACTTTCTATTGGAAAGAAGGCACCTGAAAGTTTTATACGCACCTAAAAGAGAGTATCAATGAGTCAACGATCAATACGGCCGTCGCCGGATCAGCTCGCCCTTGCGCGGACCCATAGCCCGCCAACTCCGCCCGACCACATCGACCCGCGGATCGAAGCACTTGTGAATGATTTGATCGGGCGCGTGGCCGACAAATGGACAATGCTCATTCTCGAGGCCTTGGCCGAGCAGGGAGAGATGCGCTTTACCCGACTCAGCGAGGCTGTCCACGGGATCAGCCAGAAGATGCTGACCCAGACTGTGCGTCAGATGGAGCGTGATGGTCTGCTAACTCGGACCATACATCCCGTCGTACCTCCGAAGGTCGAATATAAGCTGACCAGTCTCGGGCTGAGTCTTGGGGCGGCGTTCTGTGGGGTCTGGATTTGGGCCGAGAAAAATCTGCAACAGGTGGAAGGCGCCCGCCACGCCTTCGACGCCAGATTGACGCGGAAGTAGCAGGAGCGACCATGCTTGAAATGATTTCAATCGCGGCGCGGCAATCACCCCGTCGCCTAAAATGCAACGATTGGAGCTTAAGGCCTTCGCCGAGGCCCAACCGAGCTGGCAATTTGATGGTGTCGATCCGGCCGCCGAGATGTTGACGCTGGCCACGGCAACGCTCGGACCACTCGCCTCCCGCGTGTGTTTGCACGAAGGATATATATTGAGGCCGCGCCGGAAGGGCCTTTCGACGGGGCGACCTGCCTTCCCACCCTGCACTTCCTGCCGTTGGAAGAACGGCGGCGCACATTGCTGGAGGTCCTCCGTCGGTTGAAACCCGGCGCCCCGTTTGTGGTCGCACACCTCAGCTTCCCGCAGGGCGAGGATGAGCGTGAGCTATGGCTGTCGCGCTATGCCGCCTTTGCCGCCGTCTTTTTACCTAGGACTTCTCTTCGCCAACTCCGCGACCGCCACCGCGTAGATTCATAAAGTGCTGCGGTTTGAAGGGTCCACTCTTGCGCTGATGATTTTCCGTAGCCAGGCCGACCATCGGCGGACCACCTGCAAATCCTCGCCTAGGTGGGCAAAGCCGGTATTGCCATTACGAAGGACCGAACGGGGTGTTGCTCTGTCAAGGTTTCTGATTCTCATCCTGGCTCCCTCGACCAGCGCAAAGATGGCGGGAATGACGGCAAGCGTCAGAACTGTGGACGATACCATACCGCCGATCATGGGGACAGCGATGCGCTGCATCACCTCCGAACCGGCACCGGTGCTCCACACAATCGGCAGAAGCCCCGCCATGATGGCGGCAACCGTCATCATTTTGGGCCGCACGCGATCGACGGCACCCTCCATGATGGCCCCGTAAAGATCGGTCTTACTCAAGACGCGGCCCTCCCGCTCCGCCCGATGCCTCCACTCCGCCAAGGCATTCTGCAGGTAGATCAGCATCACCACTCCGGTTTCCGCCGCAACACCTGCCAGCGCAATAAAGCTCACTGCCACCGCCACGGAAAGGTTGAATCCCATCCACCACATCAGCCACAGCCCGCCCACCAGGGAAAACGGCAGCGAAAGCATGACGACCAAAGTTTCCGTCAGCCTTCCAAAATTCAGGTAGAGCAGAAGGAATATGATGAGCAGTGTCACCGGAACGACTATTGCCAGCCGTGCCTTTGCCCGCACAAGATACTCAAACTGTCCGCTCCAGGTAACGTAATAGCCCGGTGGAAAATTCACGCTCTCCGCAACGGCCCGCTGCGCCCCGGCGACATAACCGCCGATATCGCTTTCGCGGGTATCGACGAAGATGTAGGCCGCCAACTGGGCATTCTCGGTCCGTATTGACGACGGTCCAGTCGTGAGCCGGATGTTGGCAACTTCACCCAAGGGAATTGAAACACCCGATGCCGATGTAACCCGCACATTCCGGGCGATTGCCTCGGGATCGCTGCGGAAGTCTCGCGGCAACCGCAGATTGACGGCATAGCGTTCGCGCCCCTCGACAGCCGTGGTGATGGGTTCGGCCCCAAGCGCCATGGCAATGGTGTCCTGAACTTCTGAGACCATCAGCCCGTAGCGGGCAAGCTGTTGCCGGTCGGGCGTGATTTCAAGATAATAGCCTCCCATCACCCGCTCCGAGAATGCGCTCGAAGTTCCTGGCAGCTTGCGAAGCACCTGTTCAATCTCGCGCCCCAATCGCTCGATCTCCTTGAGGTCCGGCCCAAATACCTTGACTCCGACCGGGGTACGGATGCCGGTTGAAAGCATGTCGATGCGCGCCTTGATCGGCATGGTCCAGGCATTGGACACACCCGGAAACTGCAACGATTGGTCCATTTCGGCGATTAGGGAATCGACCGTAACGCCGGGCCGCCACTGATCCTTGGGTTTCAGGTTTACAATCGTCTCGATCATTTCGGTTGGGGCCGGATCGGTGGCCGTCGCCGCGCGGCCCGCCTTGCCGAACACCGATTCAACTTCAGGAAACGACTTGATGATCTTGTTCTGTGTCTGCAGAAGTTCGGCGGTCTTGGTGATCGAGATACCGGGTAATGTCACGGGCATGTAAAACAGCGTGCCCTCATTGAGAGTGGGCATGAACTCGGTTCCCAGTTTCATTGCGGGCCAATAACTTGCACCCAAAATAACGATTGCGACGGCTACGGTGAGGATTTTCGCGCGAAGCACCCCGGCGATCACCGGCCGGTAGAGCCAGATCAGGAGACGGTTCAGCGGATTTCTCTGCTCGGCAATGATGCGGCCCCGGATGAAGATCACCATGAGCGCCGGAACCAGCGTCACGGACAGAAACGCCGCCGCCGCCATTGCGAATGTCTTGGTGTATGCAAGCGGCTTGAACAGCCGCCCCTCCTGCGCTTCCAGCGTGAAGATCGGCAGGAACGAAACCGTAATGATAAGCAGACTGAAGAACAAGGCAGGCCCGACCTCCTTGGCAGCACCGATGATAACTTCAAGCCGCGGCGTTTCCGGCCCCGCCCGCTCGAGGCGCTTGTGCGCATTCTCGACCATGACAATCGCGGCATCCACCATCGCCCCGATGGCGATGGCAATACCACCGAGACTCATGATGTTGGAAGAAAGGCCCAGAAGCCGCATGCACAAGAACGCGATAAGAATGCCGATGGGCAGCATGATAATGGCGACCAGAGCGCTTCTGACATGCAGCAGGAACACAAAGCAAACCGCCGCCACGATCAGGCTTTCTTCCAATAGAGTGGTCTTAAGGGTTTCGATGGCGCGATGAATGAGCGCGGAACGGTCGTAGACGGTTTGGACTTCAGTGCCCTCCGGCAGGCTCCCCTTCACCTCTTCAATACGAGCCTTCACGCTGTCGATTACCGATAGGGCGTTTTCCCCATAGCGTTGGATGGCGATACCGCCGACAACCTCGCCCTCGCCATTGAGTTCGGTGACGCCGCGCCGTTCATCGGGTGCCAATTCGACACGCGCCACATCCCTGAGCAAAACTGGAGTTCCGGCCTCCGACTTGAGCACGATCGACTCAATGTCGGCGGTATTCCGGAAATATCCCCGGCCCCGCACCGCATATTCGGTTTCCGCGATTTCGACGCTTCGCCCGCCCACATCCATGTTGCTATCGCGGATGGCGTTGCGCACCGTGTCGAGAGAAATGCCAAAGCTCTGCAATCGCCGGGGATCGACCACAACACTGTATTGCTTGACGAACCCGCCGACGCTCGCCACTTCGGCTACGCCGTCCGCCTTGGCGATGGCATAGCGCAGCCGCCAATCCTGCGTCGTTCGAAGCTCCGCCAGATCGCGACCTTTGCCGGTAACAGCATACTGGTAAACCCAGCCCACGCCCGTCGCATCTGGGCCAAGTGCCGGCGTGACACCGGGCGGTAACCGGCGCGCCGCCGCGCTGAGATACTCCAGCACCCGCGATCGCGCCCAGTAGGGATCAGTGCCGTCGTCAAAGATGATATAGACAAAGGACACCCCGAAGAACGAGAATCCGCGCACAACCTTCGATTTTGGAACGCTGAGCAGCGACGTTGTCAGTGGATAGGTAACCAGATCTTCGACAACCTGCGGCGCCTGTCCTGAGTATTCGGTGTAAACGATCACCTGCGTGTCGGAGAGATCGGGGATCGCATCAAGCGGCGTTGTCTTCACCGCATAAAGCCCCGCCAGCACCAGAAAACCCGTACCGATCAACACCAGAACAATGTTGCGGGCCGACCACTCAATCACTTTGCCGATCATTGCTGCGCCTCACCGGTTGCGGTCAGCGCGGTCAAGGCTGCCTTGAGATTACTTTCGGCATCGATCAGGAAGTTGGCTTTGGTGACGACCATGTCGCCTTCCTTCAGCCCGTCCAGTATCTCGACGTGATCGCCGCCGCGCCGTCCCAGCTTCACCACGCGGGGCGCGTATTTCCCCTCTCCCAAATCGACGATTGCCACCTGACGGAGTCCGCTGTCGATGATGGCGCTGGCCGGCACAGAGAGAACCGGCGTGCCGCGCGCCGTCTCGATCGTCACATCCGCATACATTTGATGAATGAGCTTATGATCCGGATTGGGCAGTTCGATGCGCACCTGCGCCGTTCTTGTCTCGGTCTTGAGTTCCGGCAGGATGAAGGCGACCTTGCCGTGAAAGATTTCACCGGGAAGTGCCCGCACCGAGATCGAAACCGGATCGCCGATAGCCACGCGCCCAGCGTCCTGCTCAGGCACGTCGGCCATCACCCAAACGGTTGAAACATCGGCCAGCCGGTAAAGCTCGTCGCCGGGCATGACGCGCTGGCCAACCACGACATTCTTGGTCATCAGCACGCCGCCCACGGGCGATGGCCAATCGAGCGAAAACGGCAACTCGCCCGTCTTGGGCAGATTGGTGATGAAAGCCTCGGGAACCCCATAGTTCCGCAGCTTGCGGTCGCCGCCCCGCGCTTGCGAGGCTGCAAGACGGTATTCGACCTGGGCCTGGACGATTGCCGGGCTGTAGATGCGAAACAGCGGTTCACCCGCCTTCACCTGCTGACCCGTGGCTCCGGCATAGACTTCCTCGATGAACCCTTCCACCCGCATGGTGATGGAATGCTGGCGCCGCTCGTCAAGCTGCACCGTACCCGGGGCATGGATCGCTTCCGCCAAAACGCGGCGTTCCACCTGTTCGGTCCTGACACCGGCGCGCTGCACTTTTTCGACGCTGACGTTCACAATCGAAGGATCGGAAACCGCCTGGCCTTCGTCGTCATAGACAGCAATGTAATCCATCCCCATCGAATCTTTCTTCGGAACGGGAGACGTATCCGGAAGACCCATGGGGTGGCGATAGAACCGGATTTTCTGACCCGTCTCGGCTGGTGGCGCAGCCTCTCCTGCGGCAAAAATCTCGAATTGCGGCTTGAAGCGGAGGGCGGCGAGAAAACCGCCCACGCCGCCCATGGCGATGAGAGCAAAAATGAGCAGAATTCGCGAAAAGATGCGCATGGTATAACCTCTGGCAAGCTAGCGGGCGGCCAGCGCAAGGCGCTGTCCGTTAAACATGAATGTTCAGAGGTCAGGCGCGGGGAGGTCTTCGCAGCGGCGAGGGAGTGTGGGTCGCAAGGGCAAAGCCCCGCGCCGGAAAAACGCTGTCAGACAGTACTCCAACAGATTCCAGGCTTTGCCTGCCCAGCATAGGCATGCCGCTGCACACAGTAAAACAGGCCGTTGCCATGGAACAATTGGGCTTTGCCTTGTCGCATTGGCAGGATTGCGTCGTCTCGCAGGCAGCCGTCGCCACCTTCGCATGGCCGCCGGACGCGCCGAAATCGATAGCCTGTAGCGGCATAAGCGAAATCGACAGCAGCATGGCTGCACAAATAAGTCCTCGAACCAGGAAAATGACTACGGAGGAGCCCATAGAGATCATGGCTAGCGGCTTGCCGGTTCACGGTCAAGTCACGGAAGTGGTACAAGGATTTTGTCGCGGGTCATCGCCGCCGCCATGGCGCTCAGTTCAGTGAGCGTCATCGCCATCGCCGCCGTCAGCATCATAGCACTCGTCGCGTTCTTTGCGACGGTCCGCCAGCCAGCAAACCCTGGTGACGGATACGCAGTTTCTGAGATCGATGATCCCCATCACGCGGGCGCCATATTGATGTGCGAGGAGGCGCCCATCGAGGACGCCGAAATCAAGGCGCTGTGCGCGTCTATTGTCGAAGGACAACGCTCCAAACCCTGCTGGATCGCACCGCAAACTCGCCCTGAACGAAAGGAAAGCACCCCCTGACAAACCAATCCCTTCTGATGATCGCGGCTGCTGGCGCGGCCGTGATCGGCGTGCTGGCGTTGATACAGATGGACCTGCCGGGTCCGGGCATGGATCATTCCACCATGGCTGCCAGTGCGACCTCCGGCTCCACCGCAGCTTATGAGAGCGCCATGGACGGCATGATGAAAAACATGCACATAGCCTACACCGGCCATGCCGACGTGGATTTCGCGAAAAGCATGATCCCCCATCATCAGGGCGCAATCGACATGGCGAAGGTGGAACTCCAGTTCGGCAAGGATCCGGAGATACTGAAGCTCGCGGAGAAAATCATAAAAGCCCAGGAGAGCGAGATCGCCACGATGAATACGTGGTTTGAAAAAAATGCTGCAAC
>JACMJT010000548.1 GCA_014380505.1 Hyphomicrobiales bacterium
ATCAGCATTTGGTACGGTCCATCTGCGCCATTCGCGCCGGCAACGGCGTGCTGCTCTCAAATGGCGACAGGGTTATGCCCGACCCTATCTTGGTGGGGCGCAATCGGGAAAAAGTGGCGGCGCTGGCCAAAAGCTGCGGCATAGCGCGGGTCGCGGAAACTGTCGACGATGCTCTTGGCAATTCGGACGACACGGTATTCTTCGATGCCGGTTCCACCGCCATGCGCTTCGACTTGCTGTCAAAGGCGATCAAGGCGGGTAAGCATGTGTATGCGGAAAAGCCCGTATCCGAGAAATTGGATCAGGCACTCAGCCTGGCCCGGCTTGCCAAGTCGGCTTGTGTGAAAAGCGGCGTGGTGCAAGACAAGCTGTATCTGCCTGGCCTTCAAAAATTGCGGATGCTTCGCGACAGCGGATTCTTTGGGCGCATCCTCTCGCTCCGAGGCGAATTTGGCTATTGGGTCTTTGAAGGAGACTGGCAGCCGGCGCAGCGTCCAAGCTGGAATTACCGCAAAGCCGACGGCGGCGGGATCATTTTGGATATGCTGCCGCATTGGCGCTATGTCCTGGACAATCTGGTTGGGGAAGTCCGATCCGTCAGTTGCACGGGCGCGGTTCATATCCCCAAACGATTCGACGAGGGCGGCAAGGAGTATGTCTCCGACGCCGACGATGCCGCCTATGCGACCTTCGAGCTTGAGGGCGGAGCGGTGGCGCAGATCAATTCCTCCTGGGCGGTGCGCGTAAAGCGCGACGATCTCGTCACCTTTCAGGTCGACGGTACCTTGGGTTCGGCCGTGGCAGGCCTGTCGCGTTGCTACACCCAGAGCCGCGTGAACACGCCGCGGCCGGTTTGGAATCCCGACGAGCCCAATACGATGCCGTTCGAAGATCAGTGGCAAGAAGTTCCCAACAACAGGACATATGACAACGGCTTTAAGCAGCAATGGGAAGAATTCATCCGTCATGTGGTGGAAGGTGCGCCCTGGCAGCGGGATCTTCTGGAGGGTGCCAAAGGCGTGCAACTGGCTGAGCTGGGTCAGAAAAGTTGGACCGAACGTCGTGTCATCGACGTACCCGCGTTGAGCTTGTAACCCATGGCTACGCTGCAATTACCCACCGACAATAACGCTCTGGCCCCCTTCACGACGTCCGCGCCCCGGCGATTTTCCTCCGGCACACGGAACTTCAACCGGATCGCTTATTCGGCGGCGCATGTGGTCGCCCGGGAAGAAGACGCCCAAGTCGATTGGGAGCGAACCATCGCTTACCGGCAGTATCTCTGGTCGCTTGGCCTGGGAGTCGCCGAAGCCATGGACACCGCGCAAAGGGGAATGGGCCTCGACTGGCCGGACGCGCAAAACCTTATAAGATACTCCTTGGAAGCGGCGCGGGGCACACCCGGCGCTCTGATTGCCAGCGGCGTGGGTACCGATCATCTTGCCCCCGCGGACGATATCACCGTCGATCAGATAATTCAGGCCTACGAAACCCAAGCGGAATTTGTCGAGAAGTTGGGAGGCCGCATGATCATGATGGCCTCTCGTGCGCTGGCGAAAGCCGCGCGCGGTGCCGATGATTATATCCGTGTCTATGACCGGATTCTGGGGGGCGCCAAGGAACCGGTGATTTTGCACTGGTTGGGAGAGATGTTCGATCCGGCGCTTGAAGGATATTGGGGCACATCGGATCATGCATCCGCCATGGATGCGGCGATCGAAATCATCGGGCGCAACGCAGCCAAAGTCGACGGCATCAAGATCTCGCTGCTGGATAAGGACAAAGAGATCGCCATGCGGCGCCGGCTTCCGCCAAGCGTGCGGATGTATACCGGAGATGATTTCAACTATCCGGAACTGATTGCCGGTGACGGCTTCGGGGCGGCAAATCAAGGCTACTCCGATGCCTTGCTGGGGATCTTCGATTGCATCGCACCGGCCGCCAGCGCGGCTTTGCACAGTCTGGCCCAGGGCAATGTGTCCCAATATTATGAAATCATGGACCCAACGGTGCCCTTATCGCGCCTCATTTTTGAGGCGCCCACCCGTTACTATAAGACCGGCGTGGTTTTCATGGCTTATCTCAACGGCCACCAAGATCATTTCCGCATGATCGGCGACCAACAGTCCGCCCGCTCGATTGTGCATCTCAGCAACGTGTTTCGTCTTGCCGATGCGGCGGGTCTATTGGCTAACCCTGAACTTGCCGCGGCACGGATGAAAACCACACTCGCCGCTTTTGGGGTGGCGTAGTTGTCCGGCGGGCATGGCCTGTCGCTGAACACCGCCACTGTGCGGGATGCCTGGACTCTTGAGCAATGTATTGAAGGCTGCAAGCGGCACGGCATAGCCGCAATTGCGCCGTGGCGCGATCGTCTCCACGAGATGGGTGTCCGAAAGGCGGCCCAAAATATCCGGGCATCGGGACTGACGGTAACGGGTCTTTGCCGCGGCGGGATGTTTCCCGCCAAGGATGCGGCGGGGCGCAAGGCGGCTATCGACGATAATCTTCGCGCCATTGAAGAAGCCGCGGAGATCGGTTCTCCCACCTTGGTCATGGTGTGCGGCGGGCTTCCCAAGGACTCAAAGGATCTTAAGGGGGCGCGCGATATGGTCCGCGATGGCCTTGTTGCCGTTCTCCCTCAGGCAAGAGAAGCGGGCGTGACCCTTGCTCTCGAGCCGCTGCATCCCATGACATGTGCGGATCGGTCGGTGCTCTCAACTTTGGCGCAAGCCCTGGACTTATGCGACGAATTGGGTGCGGGGGTTGGCGTCATCGTCGACGTCTATCATGTCTGGTGGGACCCCGAAGTTGAAAAGCAGATCGCCAGGGCGGGCAGCCGAATCCTGGGCTTTCATGCCTGTGATTGGCTGGTGCCCACCACCGATTTGGTATTCGATCGCGGCATGCCCGGCGATGGGGTCATTGACGTGGCGCACTTGCGCCGCTGCGTGGAGCAAGCGGGCTACCGCGGCGCAATAGAGTTTGAAATCCTTTCGCACCGTTGGTGGGCGCGCGACCCCGACGAGGTCTTGGCGATATGCAAGGACCGTTACCTGCGATTTTGTTGAACGCTTCCCGCCAGTCGGCCTTGGCTGATCTACCGCAATCGCGCCGGGAGTCCATGGTCCGGCATCACGGAACCGAATCCCTCGCCTATAGGTTGCGCAGCCCAGTGGCGTAAGGGGCGGGTCATGCAAACTCCGGAAGACTACCGGAAACGGGCCGTAGGCCGGGCCCCTAAACCCTTCAATCCCGGAAAAATCGAAACTGGACCAGTGCCAATGGGTGGGCACTGGTACAGTTTGACCTGGGGTTGTGGCGCACGCGTCCTGATCCGGCGGGAACGCGCATTCTGCAAAATACCTTCAGGGCGTCATTGGAATCATTGTCGGCAGCGCCGGGTTGATCAGGTTGTTCGCATACTGGTGCCCATAGGCTGGCCGCGATTTCCACCCCGGCTTGCAGCCG
>JACMJT010000549.1 GCA_014380505.1 Hyphomicrobiales bacterium
CCGACGAGGCGGGCCTTTGCCTCATCAACGATGAGCCGCATCGTTCGCTCTACATGTTCAATCATATCGAATACGACACCCAATCCCTGAGCGAGGAATACTGGCGTGACGTGAACGCGGGAAGGCCCATCGGGATTCCGGCCAACTACTTCCCCAAGAACGATCCGCGGACTCAGCCTGAAAACCGCTGGCGCAGCCACGCTCACCTGCTGTTCGGCAACTGGATCAACGAGGTTTATCAGACGACGCCCTACGATCTTGCCGTCATCGGGCGGTAGGTCAGCGCGTCAGGCAAAACCCTCCCTAGTGGCCATTCATCTTCAAATTGCTGCCTAATCGGCTAAATTTTAGCGACTAACGGCGGCCGACATCGTCCTGTCATAATGGCATGGGCAGGAATACCAATGCTCAATCTGATGTTACTGCGCCACGCCAAGGCGAGCGAGCTCAAGACCGGGCGGGAAGACATCGACAGGCCGCTGACCGGCCGCGGCAAACGCGCCGCCATGGCCATGGGCCACTACATGAAGGCCAATGGCCTTGTGCCCGGCCTCGTTCTCTGTTCGCCGGCCGTGCGCGCCAAGGGGACCTGGGATCTCGTCGCCAAGGAGCTGGGAGCGTCTCCAAAGGTCTTGTTCGAGCAGGCGATCTATGATTTCGGCGATGGCGAAGAACTCCTCAACTCTGTCCGGCGCCACGCCAAAAACGAAAAATCCGTTCTGCTTGTGGGTCATAATCCTTCGACTAAGGGATTGGCGCTGCGTCTTGCTCATAAGGGCGACAAGAAAATCCGTGGCCGGCTCGAAACCAAATATCCAACGGCGGCCCTTGCCGTCATCAAGCTGGACGTCGGAAGCTGGGCAGCCGTAGCCGAGGGCTCCGGCACTCTTGCGCGCTTTGTGAGGCCAAGAGACATTATGGACGGCCCCTGATCAGGTCCACGAGGCTCGACAGATCGGCATTGCCATGGCCTGCGTCCACGCCCCTGTTCATCAGATCCTGCATCGGCGCTATCAGCTTGGCGCTGACGCCCTGGGCCCTACTGGCCTCCATGAGATTGACATAGGCCACCGCCTGCATGGCGAGGTTGGAGACGACGCCTTTGGCGTAATCGCCGCTATCGACCTGCTCGGCCAACTGGGGCAGCAATCCAACCATGGCATGAAGCCGGGGAACCAGTATCGCCATGAACTCCCGTGCATCGACCTTTTCCGTGCCGGCGAGCGCAGTCGCATGGATGGCGCCCGCAAACATTCCCCACATTCCAGCGAGAAGTGACAGATCATAGAGCGCCGCCAATCCGGCGTCGTGGCCAAGATATTTGCTGGCGCCGAGGCTATCCAGTTTCGTCTGGTGCGCCTCAAACGCCGTCTTCGATCCGCTGTAAAGCACGAGCGCCTCGGGCGCGCCGATCATCGGCGGTGTGGCCATGATGCCGCCATCGAGATATTCAGCGCCGCGCTCTGCCGCCCACTTGCCCATGTCGCGAGCTTGCGCCGGCGTGCCGTTCGTCAGATTGAGCAGACCGCGGCCCTTCAACGCGTTGCTTGCAGGGCCCAGCGCCTGGGACACCGTGCCGTAGTTCAACAGGCAGACGGCCACCAGTTTACTCGCGGCAACCGCATCCGCGGCATTCGCTGCAACGGCAGCCCCCTTGGCGGCCAGGGCTTCCGCTTTCTCCGCTGACCGGTTCCACACCGTTACAGTAAAACCCCGGCTCAGGAATGCGCTGGCCAGAGCCGAACCCATGGCGCCAAGCCCAATCACCGATACATCGCTCATCTTTGTCTCCATTTTGATCCTGTGGCCAAGCTAAGAAAGTGCTTTACATTTCACAAGTACAGACAATAAAGTGAGTACTAACCTTTTGGTTAGGAGCGTTTATGGCGAAGAAGAAGCCCGAAAGTTGCGGCCTGGGTCCCGCGCTCAATGTCATCGGCGGCAAATGGAAGGCCCTGCTCCTGTGGCGGATACATACGCAGCCGCGCCGCTTCGGTGAATTGAAACGGCTCGTGCCCGAAATCAGCGAAAAAGTTCTGATCCAGCAGCTTCGGGAAATGGAGGCCGATGGCATCGTCCACCGCGAAGTCTTTCATCAGGTGCCGCCACGGGTTGAATATTCGGTGACCAAACTCGGCGCCTCCCTCGACACCGCCTTGCTGCCCCTGGCCGACTGGGGCATGAAACACGCCAAGAGGATCGAGGCCGCCCATCAGCGCTGACGCAGATCAGACGTGAAACTTTCCGATGTCATCGACGGCGGCCGTCTAGCGGCCGGAGGTCTCCGGGACTTCGCCGTGGGATTGGCGAGCCCAAGCTTGCGCCTCGGCGTCACGGGCCTGTCGCGCGCCGGCAAGACGGTGTTCATCACCGCTCTTGTCCATGCCCTTCTGAAAGGCGGCCGTCTGCCCGCGTTCGCCGCATCGAGTGGCGGCCGCATCAACCGCGTGTACCTCGAGCCGCAGCCCGATGACGATCTGCCGCGCTTCCGTTATGAAGATCATCTCGAAGCCTTGACGGCGTCTGAGCGCCACTGGCCTGACAGCACAAAACGCATCAGCCAGTTGCGCCTCACCATCGAATATACACCGCTGAGCTTCCTCGCCCGTCACTTGAGCAACGGGCGACTTCATGTTGATATTGTTGATTATCCAGGCGAGTGGTTGCTCGATCTACCGCTCATGCATCTGAGCTATGACGAATGGTCGGCGGCAACGATTGCCGCAAGCCGCGTGGAGCCGCGTCTGTCGCGCGCCGCCAATTGGCATGCCCATCTGCGTGAGCTTGATGCCTCGGCACCCGCCAATGAATCACAAGCGATCCGGGCCTCGCAACTTTTCACCACCTATCTCGCAAGCTGCCGCGCCGATGATGTTTCGTTATCGGCCCTGCCGCCGGGACGGTTCCTAATGCCGGGCGACTACGCCGGTTCACCCCTTCTCGCGTTTGCGCCGCTTGATGTCATGGCCGGCGCGGAATTTCCGAAAGGCTCCTTGGGCGCGCTCATGGCGCGGCGCTACCGGTCCTACGTGAACCGGATCGTCAAACCTTTTTTCTTCGGACACTTCGCCAGACTCGACCGGCAGATCGTCCTCGTCGATGCGCTTCATCCGCTCAACGCCGGTGCAAATGCCGTGAAGGACTTGCAGATGGCGCTCGCGCAAATCCTCTCGTGTTTCCGCCAAGGCGCCAACTCGTTTACATCCCATCTGTTCGGACGGCGCATTGACCGTATCCTGTTCGCCGCCGCCAAGGCCGATCTTTTGCATCACACCAGTCACGACCGGCTCGAAGCGATCCTCCGCCTGATCGTCGAGGCGGCGGCCACGAAGGCGGAATTTTC
>JACMJT010000550.1 GCA_014380505.1 Hyphomicrobiales bacterium
GATGGCTTTGGCGGTGGCCACACACGGGAGCAGCGCCTGGAAATCATGCGCGACAGCCGCATCGGCACCTATGGCACCATCGCACTCTGCCTGACTTTCATTGGCAGGGCTGCCATCTATGAAACGCTTGCGGGAATGGAGCCCCTGACAATCCTGGCGCTTTTGGCGGGTGCGGCGGCATTTTCCCGGTCCCTGGTGGTTGATCTAATGTGGGCCACGCGGCCGGCCCGCAGCGACGGGCTTTCGGTGTTTGCGGGAAGGCCGGGAAAGCGCAGCGCCCTGTTCTCGCTTCTGACGGGCGGCATTGGCGCTGCCGTGGCGGTTGGCCTTGCCCTGTCGCCTGAAATCGCGGTGATTGCCATCATCGCCGCGGGCATCGTTCTGGCGGGGTTGCGGGCGCTGGCCATGCGCAAGATTGGCGGGCAGACCGGTGATGTCTGCGGTGCCGTACAGGTCTTGACCGAGCTCACCATGCTCACGGTTTATGCCGCAACAATTGGTTAACGTTAACGACATTTGTTCCAACCGTTTTCAATACTTGTTGAGGGTGCGCCGCCCAATCTGAGGCAACTGAATCCAGGGAGTTGCGTCATGCGTTTGCCGGGTGCGTTGTCACCACTTGCACTTGCCTTGCTGTTTACGATTGCCGGCGGCTTGCCAAGCATAGCGCCGACACGAGCGGCGGAAATGCTGCAGCTCAATGCGGCCACAGCGCTTAAAGCCGGGCAGAATGGGCATTTCATCGTAAAGGCCGAGATCAATGGCAGAGATGTTAGAGTGATGGTCGATACGGGCGCTTCGGCGGTGGCCTTGAGCTACGAAGATGCCAAGGATGTTGGCCTTCATCCCAGCAACCTTGACTATAATGTTCCGGTTTCCACCGCAAACGGCGTGGTGAAGGCTGCTGGCGTCAGCTTGGACAAGGTTGAGATTGACGGGGTGCGCGTTTCTGACGTGCAAGGCCTGGTGATGCCTGAAGGCGTCATGCGCGGCTCGCTGCTGGGCATGAGTTTTCTGGGAAAACTCAAGAGTTTCAAAGTTGAAGACGGCGTGCTTTATCTGAAGAACTAAGACGTTTTTGCTTCAATAATGGCGCGTTCGGATGGCCAAAGACCCACGGGATACCTATCTTAACGGCATGAACGCGTTTGATTTGCCAGAAGTCGAAACACCCTGCATCAAGGTTTGTGTGGTCGATCCGGAAACCGGGTTTTGCATCGGCTGCGGGCGTACGCGCATGGAAATCGGCAGTTGGCTGGGCTTAAGCCCGGCGGAGCGCCAGTCCATCATGGCGGGCCTTGACGAGCGGGTTGAAACGCTCACGTTGCGCAAGCGGCGCCGGGGCGGACGGCAGGGACGCCTCGCTTCGTCCTAGAACTGGAACGCGAAGTTGGCACCAGCCGTATAAGTATCTGAATCCTTGAGCAGAAGCCCGCTGACCTCGCCGGTCAGCGCCAGTTGGGCGTTGGCTCCAAAGGCGAAGTTCAAGCCGGTTTGCAGGCGAAGATCGGTATAAGGATCATTCAAAATAGTGCCGGTCCCGTCATCAACCACCTTGTTTATCCCGACCCAATCAAGCTGTGCGCCAAGCCAGGGTTCCACGGTTGAAGCGCCGCCAATGGATATGGAATTGCCGACCTGAAAGCCCGGGGAAATGATGCCTGTTTCAATGGTCTGGGCATTCAATGCGCCGCTGGCGTCCTGCCATTCCTTGGACCAAGCGACCGTCAGCGATGGCGAATAACGCCAGGTGCCGGAATACCAATAGCCGGTCAAGGCGCTGCTGGCTTGAATCCGGGTGGAGTCAAAGCTGGTGCTGCCATTTACATCGGTATCGAGGTCGGTTCCCAGGACAGTGGCCGAGAACACCCAGTTGTCGTTCAGTGTCAGCCCCAAGTAGGCACCGCCA
>JACMJT010000551.1 GCA_014380505.1 Hyphomicrobiales bacterium
CCAGGTCGAGCAAGTTCCCGACGTGATCGAGGCATTGGCCATCGGCCAGGATTGGGAAAACGATGTGCGCGTGGTGCTGTTCGTGCGGCTGAGGCCCGGAGCGGCGCTCGATGAGAAGCTGGCGGCGGCGATCAAGAGAAAAATCCGCGACGGTGCCTCGCCTCGCCATGTGCCAGCCAAGATCGTCGCTGTGCCGGACATCCCGCGCACAAAGTCCGGCAAGATCGTCGAAATCGCAGTGCGCGACGTGGTCCATCGCCGCGAGGTGAAGAACAGGGAGGCGCTCGCCAACCCCGAGGCACTGGAGCTTTATCGGGACATACCCGAGCTAAAGAACTGAGTTTGGATCACGAACAAGATTTTATTTCTCATCATGCCCGCGCTTGACGCGGGCATCTTCGAAGTTTGAAACGATGGCCGGGTCAAGCCCGGCCATGATGAGAAGTAGGGAGTGAGTTTCGCTCATGCCCGCGCCGATGTGACGGTGGTCCTAGCTTTTTAACTTCGGATCGCGGAGCGTGCGCGACAGGAGGATGACCGGAATCAAGCCCGCGGCCACGATAGTGAGTGCCGGCAACGCGCTTTCTTCGAGTTGATCGAGGGAGGCAAGGGTAAAAACGGTTGTCGCCAGCGTCTCGAAATCGAAGGGCCTGAGGATCAGCGTTGCCGGAAGTTCTTTCATGCAGTCGACGAAAACCAGGAGTGCCGCTGAAACGAGGGCGGGCCTGAGCAGCGGCAGATGCACTTCGCGGAAGGCAGCGAGCGGGCTCCGCCCCAGCGTTCGCGCCACTGCGGCGAGATTGGGCGTCACCTTCTCAAGCCCGCTTTCGATGGTGCCCACGGAAACGGCGAGAAACCGCACCACATAGGCGTAAGTCACCGCAGCGATGGAGCCGGAGAGGAGAAGGCCGGTGGAAATGCCGAAGTGGCGGCGCATCAATCCGTCAAAACCATTGTCCAGCCCGGCCAGCGGAATCAATACGCCGATACCGAGCACGGTGCCGGGAATGGCATAGCCAGCACTGGCGAGCCGGACGATCTGACGCGTTGGCCCGCTATCGATGATACGGTTGGCATAGGCCAGGATCAATCCCAGGGTGACGGCGGCGAAGGCGGCCGTGGTGGCGAGAATGAGCGAATGCCACACCGCTTCCACGTAGGCGGAATTGACCGCATCGCCAAAGCGGCGTACCGCGAAATTTATCAGCACAAGTCCCGGAAACACGAATCCCAGAAAAATCGGCACGGCGCAGACGCTGAAGGCGGCCCAGCCGCGCCAGCCCTTGAGCTTGACGCGGGCATTGCCGTGGGTGCGCGGTGCGGGCGTAATGAAGGACTGTTGGCGCCTGGCGGCGCGCTCGATCCACAGCAGAGCGAAAACGAAAACCAGCATGACGGCGGCGATCTGGGAAGCACCGCCGAGATTTCCTTGCGACAGCCAGGTGGTGTAGATGCCGAGCGACAGGGTGCGCACGCCGAAAAAGCCAACAGCACCGATGTCGTTGAGGCATTCCATCAGTGCGAGGCTTACACCCACGGCAATGGCGGGCCGCGCCATCGGCAGCGCCACGGTGCGGAACGCACCCCAAGGCGTTTGGCCAAGTGCGCGCGCCACCTCGATTTGGGTGGCGGGTTGGCGGATGAAACTCGCCCTCGCCGTGAGAAAAACATAGGGATAGAGCACCATCGACATAACGAAGATGGCGCCGGGGAGCGAGCGG
>JACMJT010000552.1 GCA_014380505.1 Hyphomicrobiales bacterium
CGCGAGCCGATTTGCAGCTCGAGATCGGTGACGATGAAGCGTGGGTGTGAGGCAATGGCCCTGGCACCGGCCAGGCGCGTGGCATATTCACCGGTCTGGGCCGGGTTCTTCAGCGGATTCTGCGGCGACACCAGCCACCACACCCAGTCGAGTTGCAGCCGCTTCATCGCATAGAGCGCCACCATGTAGTGGCCGCGATGGGCCGGATTGAAAGAGCCGCCGAAAAGGCCGATCCGTTGTCCCTCTCCGAATGGCGGCGGGCGCATCATGGGCGTATCTGCCCGGTGCCCCGCACCTGGTATTTGAAGGTGGTCAGTTGTTCGAGCCCCACGGGCCCTCGCGCATGGAGCTTGCCCGTGGCGATGCCGATCTCGGCGCCGAAACCGAACTCTCCGCCGTCGGCGAATTGCGTGGATGCGTTGTGCAAGACGATGGCGCTGTCCACTTGCGTCAAAAAACGCTCGGCGGTTTTGGCATCTCCCGTCACAATGGCGTCCGTGTGCTGTGATCCGTACCGGGCAATGTGCCGCATCGCCCCCTCGACGCCGTCAACCACCTTGAGCGACACGATGGCATCGAGATATTCGGTCGTCCAGTCCGCTTCGTTTGCGGGGGTCACGCGGGCGTCGGCAGCAAGCGCCACGCCGTCGCCCCGCACTTCACAGCCGGCATCGATCAGCGTGTGGATGAGCGGCTTCAAGTGAATGCCGGCACCCGCCTTGTCGATCAGGATGGTTTCGGCTGAACCGCAGACGCCGGTGCGCCGCATCTTGGCATTGAGCGCGATCTGTCTCGCCATCTCCGGATCGGCGGCCCTGTCAACATAGACATGGCAGATGCCTTCGAGATGGCTGAACACGGGAACGCGGGCTTCCGCCTCCACCCGGGCCACAAGGGTCTTGCCGCCCCTGGGTACGATAAGATCGAGTGTTCCTCCGAGACCCTCAAGCATGAGGCCCACGCTGTCGCGATCCGTTGAGGGCACTATCTGGATTGCGGCTTCGGGCAATCCCGCCGTGGCCAGCCCTTTCCGCAAACAGGCGGCGATGGCGGTGGAGGTGGCGAACCCATCGGAGCCGCCGCGGAGGATCACAGCATTGCCGGACTTCATGCACAGGGCGCCCGCTTCCGCCGTCACGTTGGGCCGGCTTTCGTAAATGATGCCGATGACGCCGATCGGCACCCGTACCCGCGATATTACCATACCATTGGGCCTCGCCCACTCCGCCATGACGGAGCCTACGGGATCGGGGAGCGCTGCGATCTCCTCCAGTCCCTTGGCCATGGCTTCGATGCGCGGAGCATCCAGCATCAGCCGGTCCATAAAACTGTTCTTCAGGGCCTTTGCCTCTGCCGTTTTCATATCCCCCGCGTTGGCCACTGCTATTTCATCGGCGTGTTTACGGATGTCAGCCGCCATGGCGCGAAGTGCCACATTCTTCTGCTCCGCCGTGGCCAGCGCCAGTTTCTGCGCGGCAACCCGCGCTGCCTGGCCCAGAGCCAGCATGGCATCGCGGTTGGCCGTCATGCCCGGTCTCCGCCCATCAGAACCATGTCGTCGCGATGGACGATCTCATCGCGGCCGCGAAAACCCAGGGTCTTTTCGATATCAGCCGATTTCAGCCCGGCGATGCGGATTGCATCGCCCGCGTCATAGGCCACAAGACCACGCGCGACTTCGCGGCCCTCCGGCGTGACGATGCTCACCGTGTCGCCGCGAAAGAAAGCGCCCTCGATGCGCTTCACACCCGCGGGAAGCAGGCTCTTGCCCTTGTCCAGCGCCGCAACAGCGCCGTCATCAACCACGAGATGGCCGGTGGGTTGCAAAGTCCCGGCGATCCAGCGCTTCCTTGCTTGCAACGCCGATGTGGGAGCGAGGAACCAGGTGCATCGCTCGCCCTCGGCAATGCGGCGCAAGGGATTCATTTCGTGGCCCGAGGCGATGACCATATTGCACCCGGCACCCAGCGCGATCTTGGCTGCATCAATCTTGGTGACCATGCCGCCCGAGCCCATGCCCGGTGCGGGCTTTCCCGCCATGGCCTCGATCAACGGCGTAATCTCCGTCACTTCGGCAATGAACTTTGCATCTTTCTTGCCCGGTGGTGCGGAATAGAGCCCGTCGATATCCGACAGAAGGATCAAACACTCCGCCGCCATCATGGAGGCAACGCGCGCCGCCAGCCGGTCGTTGTCGCCATAGCGGATTTCCGACGTCGCCACCGTGTCGTTTTCATTGATGACGGGAACCGCGCCCTGTCCCAGAAGGGTCGAGAGCGTGGCTCGGGCGTTGAGATAGCGGCGGCGCTCCTCCGTGTCGGTGAGGGTGACCAGCACCTGGGCCGCCACTATGTTCCGTATACGGAACGCCTCCGACCAGGCGTGGGCCAGGGCGATCTGCCCCACGGCCGCCGCCGCCTGGCTTTGCTCCAGTTTCAACTTGCCTTTGGGAAGGCCCAGCGCGCGGCGTCCCAGTGCGATGGCTCCCGAGGATACGATCACCACATCGGCTCCGCGCGCCTTGATGCCGGCCACATCGTCGATAAGGGAGGAAAGCCAGGGCGCCTTGATTGTGCCGGTCTTGCCATCCACCAAAAGCGCCGAACCGATTTTCACCACGACGCGGCGGGCCTTGGCAAGGCGGGAGGTCACGGGCGCCAGCCCTCGGCGGCCATACTTGATTCGCTCCCGCGCCGCGCTTTTTTTCCGGTTTCGATGACGGTCAGAAGCTTCTTCATCACCTCGTCCACGCCCTTTTTCGTAGCGCTCGACATGAACACCGGGGCTTTGCGCGCGCGCTTCTTGAAATCCGCCGCTTTCGCCGCGAGATCTTTTGCGGAAATCGCGTCGATCTTGTTAAAGGCTATGATCTCCGTCTTTTTAGCGAGCAACGGGCTATAAGCTTTCAGCTCCTTGCGGATGATGCGATAGGCATCGACCGGGTCATCGCCGGTCACATCGATCAGATGCAAAAGTACGGCGCAGCGTTCCACATGCCCAAGGAAGCGCGTGCCAAGGCCGTGGCCCTCGTGGGCACCGGCGATCAATCCGGGAATATCGGCGAGCACGAAACTCGTTCCCGCCACCCGGACCACGCCAAGTTGCGGGTGCAAGGTGGTGAAAGGATAGTCCGCGATCTTGGGCTTCGCCGCCGAAACGGCGGCAAGCAGTGTGGATTTGCCGGCGTTGGGCAGCCCTATAAGCCCCGCATCGGCGATGAGCTTCAACCGCAGCCATATCCAGCGTTCTTCGCCGTCCTGTCCGGGGTTGGCATGGCGGGGGCTCCGGTTGGTGGCGGATTTGAAATGGGCGTTGCCGAAGCCGCCATTGCCGCCCTTGGCGATCCGCACTTTCTGCCCCGTCTTCGGCAGATCGGCGATCAGGGTTTCATTATCTTCTTCATAAATCTGCGTGCCCGCCGGAACCTTCAACACGATGTCCCTGGAATTGGCGCCCGCCCGCATGCGGCCCATACCGTGCCCGCCGGTCGAAACCTTGAAATGCTGCTGGTAGCGGTAGTCGATCAGGGTATTGAGCCCATCCACCGCCTCGACCCAGATATCGCCGCCGTTGCCGCCGTCACCACCGTCGGGGCCGCCCATCTCGATAAATTTTTCGCGCCGGAACGACACAGCGCCAGCGCCTCCATCGCCGGAGCGCACATAAACCTTTGCTTGGTCGAGAAATTTCATGGGCAGGCTCTGTCTAACCGTTCCCATGTCTTTTGTGCAACAGCACAATATCGATATTGCATTGCAACATTTTCCTCATATTGAGGACACATTTCACCAGTTTGTAGCGGCCTCTTCACCTGTCAACGGCGGTCGGGGGGAGTATTGATCCTGATCGATACGTCCTCGCCTGCAGGAAAGAAAAGGAAAGTCATGAAGAAGAGACTTGTTGCGGGGCTTCTGGCCGCGGGTTTGTCTGCTGCGGTATTTGCTATTCCTGCCGAAGCACGTTGTGAAAGCGCTCACTGCTCTCCCCTTGTCGGGAAGCACACCAAGAAAGTCACTAAGACCAAAAACGCCATAATGGCCAAGATCCGGGGCCTCAAGATCACCAAGACCCGGACCGCCAAGGTCACCAGCAGGCGGATTGCCAAAGTGGCCAAGGTCAAGACCGGCACGGTGGTCAAGACTCGAACCGCTTCGGCGGTCAAGACTCGAACCGCCACGGTGGTCAAGACTCGGACCGCCCCGGTGGTCAAGACTAGAACCGCCACGGTAAACAAGGCCCGGGCCGGCTCCATTCGCCGCGTTGCCCAGGCAAGTGTCCGTCATCGCTCCGCTCTTGTTGTTCCCAAACAGCGAGGCAGCGTGGTTGCCATGATCGAATCGATGGCGCCGCAATACGGCGTTCCCACCTGGTTCGCGCTCCGCATCGCCAAGGTCGAATCGGGCTACAACCCCAACGCCCGGGGCCAGGCGGGAGAGTTTGGCGTCTTCCAGATGAAATGCGCCACCGCCCGCGGCATCGGTTACCGCGGCGATTGCTCGGGGCTGCTCAATGCCCGCACCAACGTGCAATACGGGCTCAAGCATTTGTCGGTGGCGCTTAAATCGTCCCGCGGCAATCTGAGACTCGCGGCGTCCAAGCACAATGGCGGTCTCGGCCGCAAGAGCTTGGTGCCGAAATACGTGGCCCAGATATTCTGATCTAGCGAAGGGCCGCGGCCGAGGATCATCGCCTGCGGCCCTTCGTATCCACCCACTTCGCGCGGGTGAGCTCCATGTGCATCACCCTCACCTCGCCGCCGATAGCTTTCGAGAACATCCGCTTTTCCGTCCTGGGTTGAAACTCCAATCCCTCGAGGATGCGCTTTGAGGCCTCGTTGCCGATACGATAGCTGGCAACGAGATATTCGTGCCCGGCCACCTCGAAGGCATGATCGGTCATTGCACGCGCAGCTTCGCTTCCGAACCCCCGGCCCCATTCCGGTTCCGC
>JACMJT010000553.1 GCA_014380505.1 Hyphomicrobiales bacterium
ATCTTCGCAGGCGTTTCCTTGACGTCGATCATTTCCACATCGGCGCGCGGCGTCATGACGGTGCGCACCAGCCGGTCGCCCAGACGCATGACACCGGTGATCATGCTGCGCTCCTCGGGCTCGAGCACGCCCGCTGATTCCGCATCGGCGATGAGCGCATGAATTTCGGCATCCGTCACGGTGTCATCCTTGGCCCGGGATTGCCCGAGCAGCGCCAGAATCACGCGGCCGGACCGGTTGAGCAGCCAAACGACGGGTGCGGCCACTTTCGCCAGGATCGTCATGGCGGGAGCCACGAAACAGGCAATCCGCTCCGGGTTGCGCAAGGCGATTTGTTTTGGAACCAGCTCGCCGATGATCAAGGAGAGATAGGTGATCAAACTGATCATCAGGCCAAAACCGAGGGGCTCGGCCACGCGTTCCGGCAGGCCCAATAGTATCAGCCAGCCGGAAACCCGCTCACCGAGAGTTACCCCGGAAAACGCGCCCGCCATGATGCCGATAAGCGTGATGCCGATCTGCACCGTCGACAGAAACCGGCCCGGATCGGAGGCCAGAGCCAAAGCCCGCCTCGCGCCATTGACCTTCCGGTCGGCCAGGGCCCGCAATTTGGGAGCGCGAGAGGAGGCCACCGCAAGCTCGGACATGGCGAGCACACCGTTCAGCAGGATGAGGAAGAGAATGAGGATGATTTCAAAGTAGAGCATGGCGGGTGTAGATAATCATAGGGGGCCGCAGGCCCATCTACAACACTGGCTCTGGTAGAGGATCAGATCGGGGCTAGCCCACCTGCTCGTTGAGTTCGGTGCGATCGAGCGGCTTGACGAACTCGATGCCAATGCCGTTTTCGAGGTAGCGGACAACCCGGCCCCGCATTTTGCCAAGGAGAAGCTGAGTTCCGAGGCTCGGCATCACGTCGACCTTAACGGCGGCGCCTGAGAGCGAAATATCCATCACTTCGCAATGATATTCGCGGCCGTCCGGCATGGTGATCTGCGAACGCTGTTCATGGGGCTCGAAGCGGGCATGGCGGCGGTCTTCGATGCTGCTGTCCTGATTCTTCTGGATGAGCCAGCGGAGGCGGGTTTCAAAACGGTCGCGCCGTGCGCCGGTCAGGGAGAACGTGACCCGGAAGCCGCCCTCCACGGGCTCGGCGGAGGTGGCTTCGATACGGCCAACCTCCTCGAGATAGGCAACGATGGTCTGGCCGATTGGCGGCACCTGTGCGGTGATGAAGACGGCGCCATCGAGTGAAATGCCATGGACCTGGCAGGGATGCTCACTGGTGTCGGGCAGCATGAAACGGCCGAACAAGGTCTGCTCGACCGGTCCAACTGGCATTTGGGCCGCCGGCGCCTGTACAGGGGCAGTTGCGTTCACGCTCACGAATCCTTGGCTTGCGATTAGACCAAGACTAACGGCAGGAGCGTAAAGGACGGGTTAAGGATCGCAACTTGAGGTTTAGGGGCCCCGGCCGCCCCGGATGACCTGGAAAGGCCGGAACGGGCGCTCTCCCGCCTGTCCGAGTTGGCGCACGAGCTGGTCGCCGGGAAGATGCTCGGTCCATATGCTTCTCGCTCCCGACAGTTCGAGTTTTGAGATGGCACGATGGCCGAGGGATAAAGTTTCCCTAAAGGGAAAGACACCGCCAAAGACATGGATGCCGCCGCCTTCGGCCTGGAGTGGCAAACCGATCAGTTCGGCGCCGACGAGCTGCTGCAGATCGGTGTACATCCGGAAGCGCAACAGGCAGGGCTGCAGGCCGTGGATGACGCCATTGAGAAAGCGTTTGACAACATGAGCTTCGAAACTGTCCCAGCCGAGAAGAGCGTCGGCCCCGGTCAATTCACGCTGGTAAAGGCCACAGACCGCCGTTCCGGCAAGGCGCCAGCGAAAACCAGTTGAGGAGGGACCCGGCTCGATAATCACCAAATTGGGCACAAGATCGCGAATCTGCCGAAGATCAAGGGCACCGCGCCGGGGGGCGGCTTCCGCGGCGCGAGTGGTTTCCCAAAAGCTGAATAGGGCGCGACTGCCCGGATGCAGGATTTGCGATTGGGCTTGGCTTGTTTCGCTCTCTTCGTTAACCAGCATTTCTGCATCCTTGTGGCGCGGTCATCGCCCATGTCCCATTCATGAACGTGTGCGTCCGAAGGTGCAGCGGCCGTGCCAGCCGGAAAGGCCGGGTTTTGTCTCAATTTGCGAATGATGTGGAGGAGCCGGAGCGCGGGAGAGGCCCCGTTTTCCAGTCGCCGCCGGTGGTGCTGGCGGTGATAGCTGGGCTGGCGCTTATTCATGCTGTTCTGGAATACGCTGGCTGGCAGGTGTGGAGCTTTGAAAATTTCGCCTTCATCTCCCGTTCCAGCGGGCAGATTTGGCGTTTCCTCACCTATGCGTTGCTGCATGCCGATTGGATGCATCTCATTTTCAATTGTCTTTGGCTTCTGATTTTTGGCACCGTGGTGGCGCGTTATCTCGGCGCTGGCCGCTTTCTGCTGTTGTGTGGGGCCTCGGCCATCGGGGGAGCAGCCGTCACGCTGCTTCTGCATTGGAATGAAGACTATCGGATGATCGGCGCGTCGGGAGCTGTTTCAGGACTGATGGCGGCGGCGGTGCCGATCATGTACGGGCGCGGACGGCTCATGGCGGGATGGCCCGCAGGTGATCCGCAAACCGCAAGGCCGCTCACACCGGGCCAACTTCTGCGCAACCGCAATGCTCTCATTTTCACCCTCGTATGGCTTGTCATCACGCTGATGTCAGGGGCCACGGGCTTTACCGGCAACTCCTTCATGGCCGAAGGCGGCATCGCCTGGGAAGCGCATATCGGCGGCTTCGCCGCGGGACTTGCGGGCTTTTATCTTTTGCAAGGCGGCGTGGTGCGCTCCCGATAATGTTGTGCTAGATTTTTATCCGGTCGGCTTGGAAGGAGAGTTTGTCATGTCGGTTGCTCATATCCTCAAGCAGAAGGGCAACGCGGTTATCACTGTGGAGCCTTCGCAAACCCTCCTCGATGTCGCCGGAATACTTGCCAAACATAGGATCGGCGCCGTCATTGTGGTTGACACGGCCGGCGCCATCGCTGGCATCGTATCCGAGCGCGATGTGGTGCGGGCGCTGGCGAAGGAGGGCGGGGCAGCACTCACGCGGGCGGCGCGCGAGTTCATGACGGCAAAGGTTCGGACCTGCAGCCCCCGCGATACGGAAACCGGGCTCATGGGTTTGATGACCGAACACCGCATCCGTCATCTTCCGGTGGTGGAAGACGGCAAGCTCGCTGGCATGATTTCGATCGGTGACGTGGTGAAGCTCAGGATCGAGATGATCGAGCGCGAAGCCGAGGAGATGAAGTCTTACATTGCCTCGGCGGGCTGACCCGTAGTGCTACCGGACGATAACGATTCTTTGAGAAAAGCCGTGCACAATTTTCTCCATGATGCCGCACCTCGATATTTCGGTTTGGGGACTCATTGGCCTCTCGGTAACGTGCTTCGTGGCCTTCCTGATTTGGCCGAGGCTGACGGGCCGCTCGTCATCATCCTGCGGATGGCGCAAGGATAAGCATCAAACCCATGGCGAAACCACGCGCTGGATTTGCGATATATGCGGGGAGTCGGGCCACACACTCGATGACAGAGCGCCACTCACATGCAAGAGGCAGTTGAAGAGCGCACTTTGAGGGGTCATCCTTTATGGGGCAGGGTGTCGACACTAAAACTTTTAAACGTCCTGCGGATCGAGCAGCGTTGGGCCGCCGACGAAACTTAGTTGGCTCTTTTCAACGCGCCGATAGAAACAGCTCCGGCGCCCGGTATGACAGGCGGCTCCCCGGCCCACCGGCACGGCTTTCACCTGGAGCACATCCTGATCGCAATCGGTGAGGATTTCGCGAACGTCCAGTATTTCACCGGAGGTTTCGCCCTTCTTCCAGAGGGCCTGGCGGGAGCGGCTCCAGAAATGCGCCTTGCCCGTTTCGATCGTGAGCCGCAACGCTTCGGCATTCATGTGAGCGACCATGAGCAGGGTATTGTCACGCGCGTCGGTGACAATCGCCGGGATAAGCCCTTGGGGATCGAACCTCGGCTGAAACACGGTGGTTTCATCGAGGCCCGGTGCCATCAGAGCGGGAAGGAGCCGGAGGGCTGGCGCACCAGATTGATGAAGCGCGCCTGCAGCACCGGGTTCGACTTGAACTCGCCGGTGAACTGGGTTGTGATCGTGGTCACGTTGCGCTTGCTTATGCCGCGCATCGACATGCAGGTGTGAACCGCCTCAAGCATCACGGCGACGCCCCGGGGCGAGAGCTGCTCGTCGATACAATTGGCGATCTGCGCCGTCATGGTTTCCTGCGTCTGAAGGCGGCGGGCATAGATATCGACGACGCGGGCGAGCTTCGAAATGCCGACGACTTCCTTGGTCGGCAGATAAGCCACATGGGCGCGGCCGATGAAGGGCGCGATGTGATGCTCGCAATGGGAGTTGAATTCGATGTCGCGCAGCATGACGATATCATCGTAGCCGCCCACATCCTCGAAAGTGCGCGACAGGGCCTCGACGGGGTCTTCGTCATAGCCGCTGAAATACTCCCGGAAGGCCTTGGCGACGCGCCCTGGCGTATCGAGCAGGCCTTCACGGTCGGGGTTGTCTCCGGCCCATGCCAGCAGGGTGCGCACCGCATCTTCAGCCTGCTCCCGCGAGGGACGCTTGGTCGAGGATTCGCGAACTTCTGGAACATCGCGGGAGATTTTCTTGATGATGGCGTCCATGTGTCTCGTGCTCTGGCCCTGTGGGTCTTCTTTCGGGGATTGGCGCTCCCATATCATGGGAGTTCCCCTCAGGCAAACCGGTAAACGACATGCTTGGCCCGGGTCTGCCGACGGTTTAGGATATGAGAATGATCAACGAAATTTACAACAAAAGGATACTCGAGTTCGCGGCCGATATTCCCGCCTTGCATCGCTTGCCCGACCCCCACGCATCGGCTGTGGCCCATTCGCGGCTGTGCGGCTCGAAGGTGACGGTTGACCTCAAGATGAAGGATGGGGTGGTGACGGATTTCGGCCACGATGTGAAAGCCTGCGCGCTGGGCCAGGCATCATCCTCGATCATGGCGCGCCACGTCGTGGGCTCGACCGGGCCGGAACTGAATGCCCTCAAGGAACAAATGCACCACATGCTGAAAGACAACGGCCCGCCCCCGGGAGGTAAGTGGTCCGACCTCGAAGCCCTTGTTCCCGTTCGTGATTTCAAAGCGCGGCATGCCTCTACGCTGCTCACCTTCGATGCCGTGGCGGATGCCGTGGCGCAGATCGAGGCCAAGGAAAAAACGCCGGCGCATGGCTAAAAACGGCCCGTCGTTCCTCAAGACAACGGACGTTCAACAACGCTCGGGGACCAACTATCCCGCCGCTGTCGCTGCGGTGGTTGCCGGCCGGGAAAAGCGCGTGCTGGGTGATCCGTTTGGGCTGGCTCAGTTTGGGGTGAATCTGACCACGCTGGCGCCGGGGTCCCAATCGTCGCACCGTCACTGGCACGAGCGCGAAGACGAGTTCATTTACGTGCTCGATGGCGAGATCACTCTCGTCGATGATGCGGGCGAGCATCTGCTTACCGCTGGCATGTGCGCGGGGTTCAAGGCCGGTGTTGCGGACGGCCACTGCCTTATCAACAGGTCAAAGGCCCCGGCTACCTATCTGGAAATCGGCAGCCGCTCGCCCGAGGAACGATCCACGTATCCCGACACGGATCTGAAGGGCGTCAAGGCGAGCGGGAAGTGGACGTTTACGAAGAAGGATGGAAGCGCGTTCTGACTTCCCGTTGTCGTCTCCCTCTCTCAATCACCGGCCTTGAGCCGGTGATCCAGACTGGATGGCAGGGTCAAGCCCTGACATGGAGAGAAAACTAGAGGCTGCAAATCGCTTACCGCCGCTTGCTCTCTACATCGGGCGCCTTGGGGAATCGTGACTTTAGATCGCGGTCGGTGACGCTCATGTGGTTGCGGGTATATTGCTCGCTGGCATCGCGCAGCGGCTGGAAATCCCAGGGGAAGTGGTGGCCCCGTTTCAGCGCCTCGAACATCAGGTGGCGTGACCTCTGGCTGCTCAAAACCTCCGCGTTTATTCGCGCTATATCGAATTTTGCTTCAACCTCCTTACGGAATTGCACGGCCAGCGGATGCTTGCCTGCCAGATTATTCATTTCATCGGGATCGTCGGTGAGATTGAAAAGCTGGTCCGGATCGGCGGGCGTGTGGATGAATTTCCAGGGACCACGGCGCAGCATGTACATGGGAGCAATCGCACCTTCGGCTAGATATTCACCCCACGCCGTGGCCTTTGCATCTTCGGGACCGCCAGTCAAAAGCGGATAGAGCGAGCGGCCATCGACTTCGCGCGCAAGCTCCGCCTTGCCGCCATGACCGATGGCGGAAAGCGTGGGCATGATGTCGGCAAGCGAGACCGGCTCTTTCACCCGGCGCGCGGCAAAATTCTTGGGTGACCACACCACGAGAGGGATGTGTGCCGAAGGTTCGAGATAGGACATCTTGTACCAGAGGCCCCGTTCACCGAGGAAATCGCCGTGGTCGGACGTGAAGACGATGACGGTGTTGTCGAGCTGGCCAGTGGCTTCCAGCGCCGCGATCATCTGGCCGAGAAGATCGTCCACATAACTGATGTTAGCGTAATAACCGTGCCGGGCAGCGCGGAGATCGGCGTCGGTCACCGTGTAGTCGGCCATGGCCGAGACATCGTAAAGCCGCTGGCTGTGGGGATCGAGATTGTTGCGCTCCATGCGAGCGACCTTCGGCAGATCGATATCTTCATCGCGATAGAGGTTCCAGAATTTTGCCCGCGCCGCGTAGGGGTCGTGCGGATGGGTGAATGACGCCATCAGGCAGAAGAGCTTGTCGCTGTCGAAACGGGCGTAATCGTAGATCTTGCGGATCGCGAGAAACGCCACTTCATCGTCGAATTCGAGCTGGTTGGTGATCTCGGCGATGCCCGGCTGCAACACGCTTGTCATATTGTGGTACCACCAGTCGATGCGCTCCTGCTTTAGGCGCCAATCGGGCGTCCAGCCGAAATCGGCGGGGTAGATATCGGTGGTGAGGCGTTCTTCGAGGCCGTGCAGCTGGTCGGGGCCGACGAAATGCATCTTGCCTGACAGACACGTCTTGTAGCCCGCAAGGCGCAGATAATGCGCCCAGGTGGGGATCGACGAGGGAAATTCCGCGGCGTTGTCGTAAACGCCGGTGCGCGATGGCAGCAGTCCGTTCATCACGGTGGCGCGGGCCGGCGCACACAGCGGACTGCTTGAATAGCAATTTTCGAATACGATGCCTTCGGCAGCAAGCCTGGACAGGTTGGGCGTTTTGACAAGCCGATGGCCATGGAAGGGCAGGAACTGGGCCGCCAGCTGGTCGGCCATGACGAAAAGTATGTTGGGCTTTGTGGAGGTCATGGGGCGCTCTATATTTGACGGATGAAAGCCATCCTGATCGCGGCTATCCGGTTCTACCAGCTCACACTATCCGCCTTTACCGGGCGGCGCTGCCGCTATTTACCGACCTGCTCGGAATATGCCAGCGAGGCCATTGAAAAGCACGGAAGCCGCCGGGGACTGCTCTTGGCAATTTCCCGTGTCTCGCGCTGTCAACCCTGGGGAGGGGAGGGTTTCGATCCGGTCCCCGATGTTTACGATGGACCTCTCTGGCGCATGAAAAAAGGGGCCCCGAAGGACCCCTGATTTTCTTTCTCTGCCTGCAATCAGAGGCTGAAGTGGAAGGCCAGACCGGCGCGGACCATGTGCATGTCGTTGTACATCATATCCACGGTGCCGCCTTCGCCGAGGCTGTTGATCAGCGTATAATCGGTGTCTTCGAGGTCGACATAGAGATACTCAAGGCTTGCGGTGAGGTAGTTGGTGAAGGCATGTTCGATGCCGCCGCCGACCGTCCAGCCATAGACCCATTCCTTGTCGCTCACATCTTCGCCGGGAGGTGCGCCGACCAAGCCGCCGAATTCCATTTCGGCCGCGGCCAAACCGCCCGTTACGTAGAGCAGGGTGTTGCCATCCGCTATACCCGCGCGGGCGCGCAACGTGGCCATGTGATTCATGTCGAGGTAGGTTGCCTCGACCGGATCGTCGTTATCGGCGATTTTGTCGGCAAAGGTCCAGTCGCCGACGATACCGAAGACGAAGCTGTCCCACTGATAATCGAGACCGGCCTTCAGGCCAAATCCATAGCCAATGCCGCTCATGTCCGGATCGATGACAACGCAGGGGCCAGGAACGCAGAGCGGTGTTGAGTCGTAGTGGCCATCGACTGCGATTGCAGCGCCGAAAATGCCAATGTAGGCACCTGACCAGTCATAGATGGGCTCGAAATCCGGCGGATCGAGATCGGCGGCCAGAACCGGATATCCCGTCATCGTGAGGGCAGAAGCGAAAGCGAGACCAAGCAGAAGTTTTTTCATGTGTGTACCCAGAACCCATTTGCGTTGCAGTTCGAGATCAACATGAAGCGTTAAGGTTAATGCCGGGTTATCAAGACGGCGTCTTCGCCAAACCCATCCGGTCCCATGCTTGCTGTCTTCCGGAGGATTGGCTATCAGGCATCTGCGCCACGCTGAATTGTGAACTAACGCATTGATTTCGCTTACCCGCAATTGTACGCGGGAGTGAGCTGGAGGAGACAAGATGATTACCTTGACGTTTCCGGATGGCGCCACGCGTCAGGTTGAAGCCGGGGTAAGTGCCGCGCAGGTTGCCGCGTCCATTTCCAAATCCCTTGAGAAAAAGGCAGTGGCCGCCGTGGTCAATGGGGTGCTGGCCGATCTGGCCGATCCGATCACTGCGGATGCGAGTTTGCGCATCGTGTCGCGGGATGACGACGCGGCGCTGGAACTCATTCGCCACGACTGCGCCCATGTGCTGGCGGAGGCCGTGCAGGAACTATATCCCGGCACGCAGGTGACCATCGGCCCGGTGATCGAGAACGGCTTCTTCTACGACTTCTTTCGCAACGAGCCGTTCACGCCGGAGGATTTTCCGGCCATCGAAAAGAAGATGCGGGAAATCATCGCGCGCGACAAATCTTTCACCAAGTCGGTGATGAGCCGCGAGGAGGCCAAGGAATTTTTCCGGCGGAAGGGCGAGTTGTTCAAGGTCGAGTTGGTGGATGCGATCCCCGGCGATCAGGATATCAAATTTTATGATCAGGGCGGGTGGACCGATCTGTGCCGCGGGCCGCACATGACGTCCACCGGCAAGATCGGGCAGGCCTTCAAGCTGATGAAGGTGGCGGGCGCCTATTGGCGCGGGGATTCCAACAATCCGATGCTGACCCGCATTTATGGAACCGCATGGGCGAACGACAAGGATTTGCAAGGCTATGTGACGGCGCTTGAAGAAGCCGAAAAGCGCGATCACCGCAAGCTTGGCCGCGAGATGGACCTCTTCCATTTCCAGGAGGAGGGGCCGGGTGTGGTGTTCTGGCACGCCAAGGGCTGGACGATTTTCCAGCAGCTCATCGCCTATATGAGGCGCAGGCTGGCGAAACTCGATTACCAGGAAGTGAACGCTCCGCAACTCCTC
>JACMJT010000554.1 GCA_014380505.1 Hyphomicrobiales bacterium
ACGTTCTAAATGCCACCAGCAGCCCAGCCCCGATGATCAGCACCGTGCCGGCAATCACCCTCGGTCCCGGCGTCTCGGCAAAGAACAGGAAGCCCCACAGCGGTACCCAGATCAGGCCAGTATATTCGAACACCGTGATGAGATTGGCCTCCGCTGTCCGATAGGCATGGGTCAACAGCGTTGAAGCTATGGCGGCGACAACGCCGCAGGCGGCCATCAGGCTGAAATCTGTAAAGCTCGGTATCACCCATGGACGGACCAGGAAATCGAAGCTCGGATGGGTGGCGCCGGTCAGCCCAAGCCCCTGGAGCAAGAGGGCGATCAGGGCGGCACCCATGAGATAGACCCCGTTCTGATAAAAGGTCATGACGGAGGCACGCTCCGAAACACCAAGTTTGCGCGCCAGAACCTGTGCGATGGCATAGGTGCAGGCGCTGGCCAGCGGCAGCAGGATGGCAGGTTCAAACTCGCCAAATCCAGGGGCGGTCATGACCAGCACGCCCACGAAGCCGATTGCCACGGCAATTATGGTGCGCGAGTCGACCTGCTCGCCCAAAAAGACTGCTGCAAAAATCGTTATGAAGAGCGGTGCGGTAAAGAACAGGGCGACCACCACGGCCAGCGGCAGGGCCGGGAACGCAATGTAATAAGTCGTGTAGGCAACAAGCAGGATCAATCCTCTGAGCGACAAAACAGGCAAGCGCCGTGACGCTATCAGCTTGAGGCCGCCTTCGAGATGAACGAACCACAAAAGGATGGGCAATGCCACGACACATCGCACCACGATCGCTTGCGTTACCGCGTAATCCCCGCTCAAAGCTTTGATGATCGCATCCTGGGTGGAAAAGATGAGGATGCCCGACACCAGTGACGCAATGCCGATGAGCCGGTTTCTGTCGCTGGTCATTACGCCAGACTGTCCGAAGCGGATGCCGCCTGCTAGCCGGTTTCCGGCATGGGGCTCACGGCTCCGACACTTGGGCGGCGGCGGAAAGCTTTCAAAGCTCACGCAGACTTGCTATCCCGCCAACCAACGTAAATAAGGAACTCACGCGTGGTGGCCACTCCCGTAATGTCTGTAATGATAGCCGCAGTCCGCAAGGCGGCGCGCGGAGTTCAGCGCGATTTTGGCGAGTTGGCCAATTTGCAGGTTTCGCTCAAGGGACCGGGCGACTATGTAACCGCCGCCGACAAGCGCTGCGACAAGGTGCTGCGCGAGGAGCTGCGCAAGGCCCGCCCCGGCTATTCTTTTCTCACTGAAGAAACTGGCGTTGTAAAAGGCACCGATCCCGACCACCGCTTCATCATCGACCCCATCGACGGCACCACGAACTTCATGCATTCGCTCGGCACCTTCGCCATCAATGTGGCGCTGGAGCGCAAGGGGGAAATCGTCGCCGCCCTCACTTATAATCCGATCACGGATGAATTGTTCACGGCCGAGAAAGGCACGGGCGCCTTTCTCAACAACAAGCGGCTGCGCGTCGCCAAGCGTGCCGCCATCCAGGAGACATTGATCTCCTATGAAATTCCCCATCGCGGCGGCAAGGAGTTGCCGCTGTCGCGCGCCGAGATTGGGATACTCCAGGGCAAGGTTATCGGCATCCGCAGTTTCGGCTCTTCGGCACTTGCACTGTGCTATCTGGCGGCGGGCCGGATCGACGCCTTCATCTGCCGCGATCTCAGTCCCTGGGATATTGCCGCCGGCATTTTGCTGGTGCGCGAGTCCGGTGGTTTTGTGACAGATGCCGACGGTGACGCCAATCCCATGGACACCGGCAACGTGCTCGCAACCAACGGCGAGCTTCTGCCGCAATTCAGGGCCGCTCTAAAAGATGCGCGCAAAACCGATTAAGACGCTTGCCCCATGGCTGCCCTTAATTTACCGTCAAATGACCACAGCGGACGGCGCTGACGGGTGAGATGTAATGGAC
>JACMJT010000555.1 GCA_014380505.1 Hyphomicrobiales bacterium
ATGGCGTCCGTCTGATTGACACTGAAGGCGCCGCCGACCGGCAGCTTCCCCAGCGCAGGATCCGCAAGTTCGATCTCGATGTCCGAGTAGCGGCTGATATCGGCAAGGACTTCCGCCAGAGGCTGTCCGGAATAGATCAACTGGCCTTGCCGCCAAGCCAGTTTCCGGCCCAACTCGGCATCGGACACGACCTGGGAGCGTTCGATTTTCTGCCCAAACACGACATCGCGCCCAGCTTCCAGAACTCCCAGGCTTTTCGCTTTATCGGAAACCGCGCCTTGGGCTAGTTGAGCGGAGATCTCAACACTGCCTTTGGTGACGCGTACGTTGACCAGGCCCTTTTCCAGGAGATGAACGGCGAATGCCGTCCCGATGTCGCGCACCACATAGCGGTTCGCATACACCGTAAAGGGACGCGTCTTGTCGTGCACGACGTCAAAATAGGCTTCTCCCTGCACCAGATGAACGTCGCGGCGGTTGCCCAGCAGCTCCACATCAATCCGGCTGTTGGTATTGAGGGTTACGACCGTACCGTCAGCCAGGGTGAACTTCTTTTGGCCGCCAATGGCGGTGGCATAAGATTGTTTGCCGGACGGACGAGCCGCCTGGGCTTGCTGGACGGACGGACGAGCTGACGGACTGTTCGGAATTTCCTGGCGGAAAACCCCGCCTACCATCACAATCGCGACGACAGCCGCTGCACAGGCCGGAAGCCAAACTTTCGCGCCCGAGAACGGGAGCGACCGCTTGGCTTGGGTATCAAATTCCCGCTCGGCGCCGATGGAATCCGTAAGTTGCCCAAGCTTGTCGAAATCCGACCAGAAGTTCCCATACTCCGCAATGGCCTCGCGGTGAAGCGCGCTGGAGTTTAGCCAGGCTTGAAACGCGGCCTGATCCTTGGCCGAGACATCGCCCGCATCGAACCGCGCCACCCATGCCGCCGCCTCGGCGTCAAGCGCTGCCATATCGGGAAAGGCAAGGATTTTGCCGTTATCGCTCATTGCACTTTCAATCCTAGCATGGCGCTACTCTACGATCTTGGCTTTACCAAAGGATGCTGGAACCTGCGTGTCCCCGCTCCCTTGGTCAGATACGCCGCCATGCGCCCGCATATAGGCTCTGCATCGCACCAATCCCAGCGCAACATGGTTTTCGACGGTCCGCACCGATATGTTAAGCCGCGCTGCGATTTCCTTTTGCGACAGGCCTTGCATCTTGCGCAGGATGAATACCTTTGCGCATTGCGGCGGCAGAGCGGCAATCGCGCGCGCGAGCATGCGAATACGTTCGCGACCATCGACAGCATCATCCACCGCGGCTTGACTGCTATCTTCTAGGACCTCCTGGCCCTCAAAATCCCCTAGGGGCTGTGTTGTCGCGGTCGATTGCCTGGCAAGTTCGTTGAGGGCTAAGTTTCTGGCAACCTTGAATAAAAAGGCTTTGGGGGACACGATCAAACGGCCGGACTCGGCTGCGAAGGCGCGCAGGAACGCCTCCTGCGCCAGATCATCGGCCCCTTCCCGGGACTTGATGAAGCGTCTCAGGAAGCGCTTA
>JACMJT010000556.1 GCA_014380505.1 Hyphomicrobiales bacterium
AAGATACTTGGACTTGATGTCGGTATGACAGCCGCGCGTCGTAATATCATCCCATCGTACATTAACTTTGAATTATCAGATCATGTGAAAAAACATTTCATTGAACGAAACACCATGGACTACAAGCTTTACTCGGTTTGTGAGGAAATATTCCGCAGCTATTGTATCGACAAATTTGAAACTGTATCGTGATTAAACAAACCTCAGTTCCGTGAGATGTTTCAACGCGCACTGGCTCATATACGATGCGTATTGCGACGCAGAAATGAGGAGACTCAATTTTATTTTTGCCCACTCGAAGGATTCGTCGCCTATTGGACCCATTGCACTCCGGGCCAGGAGACGAGGAAGCGAGGCGTCGGCGAGCTCCAATTTACCACCTTCCTCCCATAGCGGACTGTCCGCTTTCAACCCTTAGCGGACCGTCCACTTCCGCCCCTTAACGGCCCTTCCGCTTTCGACCCATTGCGGACATGAGCGAATGCCAACTACATCTGCCATTCAGGTAATGGGTTCGGTTCCGATGCAGATCAATCCGTGCCCAGCCTAGGCCGGAACAGTATTGGGCCATAAATGGCGAGAAACAGGGCGAAGGCGCCCGCCCAGGTGCCCGCCGCGACCTCCATGCCGAGCGTATAGTCGAGCATCCCAAGCGATGCGGCCACCCGAAGGACGGCACCAAGCGTAATCAGCCCATAGATCAGGACGGTTAGGGGGCTTGCGTTCAGTGCGCGGCCTGTATGACCCAGGATCACTCTCGTCATGACTGCGACGATCATCGTAGCCATTGCGCCGGCGGTTAGGGCATGGATCGCCGCCGATCGGGGGACGGTTGTCCCGAGGATGTTGGCGCCGAGCAGCAGCAGGCCGACCGGCACCCACACATATCCGATGTGAAGGATGAGGACGAGCGGATCGGGCACAGAGCGCAGCCCGCCCCACCGCGACAACCGCAAGGCCTGCGCGAACGCCGCCGCAATCAGCAGCCCGCCAGTCGCCACCGCACTCGGAGCGGTAATCCAGGCAAGCAGGCCAAGCCCGGTCGTCACCAATACCGCCAGATCAAAGCGCGTGGGCTGCGTTGGAAGGCGGAGCGTGATGCCCTGCTTTGTCATCCAGTTTCGTGTGAACGAGGGGATAATGCGGCCGCCGATCAGCGAGATCAGCATGACCACGATGGATAGGGCGGCGCGGATTCCGACATCGGCATCAGGAACCAATTTGGCCGCACCGGCATGATCTGCGGCGTTCGCAACCCCCATCAGAAACACCATCGCCACTGGCGGAAGGTTCCGGTTGTTCGCCAACGTGACTTCACGGGCCGCGAGGCCGGCGAGCACGAAGTAAAACCCGACATCGATGATCGCGGCCGCCACCATTCCCGTCCAGGCGGAAAACAAGAGAGATAGCCTGGCTGCGGCCCAAAGTCCGACGAGGCAAGCAAGTGGCCAGCCCGCGATTGGCAGGCGGCCAGTCCAGTTTGGAATCGCGGTCAACAGGAAGCCAGCGATGACCGCACCAACAAAGCCAAACAGCATCTCGTGCCGGTGCCAGCTCAATGGCTCGAACGCAGAGGGCAGGACCAAATTGCCTGAATAAGCGAGCATCCACAGGCCAAGCGCGATCACCGCCCAACTGGCGCCCAGGAAGAAAAACGGTCGAAAGCCGCCGCGGAGGAAGGGAGGCGATGCCGCCAAGCGAGCGCGCCGGAGCGCAAGCATCTGCTCACCTCGCGTGATCATGAGCTCTCCTGCGCCAAGCT
>JACMJT010000557.1 GCA_014380505.1 Hyphomicrobiales bacterium
ACCCTGCCCCGCGTCCTGCTCGCGGTCATTGAAGCAGTGGTCAAGAGGCGCTAGACAGCGCGCTCAATTCGGGAACAGGAGATGCTATATGACCGTCAAGCGTATCGGCGCCGGCAAGCGCATGAGCGAAGCTGTAATCCATGGGGGCAAGGTGTACCTGTCGGGTTTCGTCGCGGAAAAAGCCGCGGGCAAATCGGTGAAGGAACAGACGGCCGATATTCTTGAGCAGATCGATGCAACGCTCAAGCAAGCGGGCAGCGACAAAACCAAAGTCCTCAAGGCCAACATCTGGCTCACCGATATCAAGACCTGGGCTGAGATGAACGAGGCCTGGGACGCCTGGGTCGCTCCCAACCAGACCCCGGCCAGGGCAACGGTTGAATCGAAACTCGCGGCGCCTGAATTCAATGTCGAAATCATGGTCGAGGCCGCAATTTAAGCAAATTGCTTAATTTTTGCGGAACAAACGGGGCCGTTGGAGTCTTGATCCAATGCGGTCCATCTCCGGATGATTCTACCGCGACGTAAATAACACTTCATCAACGCCCTTTGGGCGACCCATGGCGTTTGTTTCATGGGAGGGTAGACGTATGAAAAAAACAATGTTCATCCTATTTGCTGGATCATTGATTTACGGGGCAGGCGTGGCTGACCTGGCCCAATCCAAGACTCTCAAAGGATATGCTTCCTTCTACAAGCACGGGTCACTCACCGCCAATGGAGAGCGTTTCAATCCCATGGGGATGACAGCCGCCCATCGGTCTTTGCCTTTCGGCACCAAAGTCAAAGTCACCAACATGAGGACGGGAAAGACGGTGGTGGTGCGGATCAATGATCGGGGCCCCTTTATCAACGGGCGGGTGATTGATCTCAGCCTGGGCGCGGCACAGAGGGTCGGCATGATCAAATCGGGCGTCGCCAAGGTGAACGTCGTGGTGGTCGACTGAAGCAGGTTACACGTCTCGGCGAAGAGGCCTCATCCGGCCTTCGGGCACCTTCTCCCATGCCTCTCAGCACGGGGCGCATCAAGGTTATGCCTTCGCCCGCGCGGAACGCGTGGGAGAAGGTGCCCGAAGGGCGGATGAGGGCCCTATGTCATGCGGCACGCAGGCGTTCGATTTCGCTCATGACATGGAGCATTTCGGCGGAGATGATGCCGATCTTGTCCCCAGCGTCGAAGGATTCGCCGGTTCGCGCCGCGTGTTCAAGGTCGTGGCAGGCGGCGGTGGCGCGTCTGGCGCCGATATTGGCGCACATGGATTTAAGCGCATGGGCCGCATCCGCCATCCCGGCCAGATCGGAAGAATCGCGCAGGCTCTCGACCTTGTCGACCGCCTGTGGCACCCGGCTGGCGAAGAGATCGAGAACGCGGCGGAACAGCGAGTCGTTGCCGCCGATGGCCCGAAGCTCGTCGATGACGGAGAAGTCGAGCACGGGCGACGCATCGAGGGGCGCGCGCTCTTCAATTGCCGGAGTTGCAAGTGGCCGGCCTGAAAACTGCGTCTCAAGGCAGGCCACGATGGCGGCCACGGTGAAGGGCTTGGTCAAATAGGCGTCCATGCCGGCCTCGCGCCAGCTTTCCGCCGAGGCTCCGGCGACATTGGCGGTGAGCGCCACGATGGGCGTGTGGCCGGCGGCGATCGCCAGTTTTTCGTGGGCGCGAATTTCCCGTGTGGCGGCATAGCCATCCATTTCCGGCATGCTGCAATCCATGAAAATCAGGTCGGGCTTTTGCCTTTGCCAGGCTTCGACCGCCTCGATGCCGTTGACGGCGGTTTCGGCGGAGACCTCGAGCTGCCGCAGAACTTCCATGACGACCTCGCGGTTGACGGCGTTGTCGTCGGCGACAATCACCCGCCGCCCCGGGAAGGTCCGGGCTTGCACGACGGCCGTAGCCTTGCGGCCAAGCAGGCTGCGGCCGCGGAGCGTGCCTGCCGCCAGCCGTTCCAGCATGTCGCCAATATCTCCAGGGCGGAGTGGAAGCGTCATGAGATCATCGGCGATACCCGACGCCACCGCCGCCTCTCCCCGCGAATCCCCAAGGCCCGCGATGCAGACGATCCGGGGCCTGGTATTTCCCGCGAAAGAAAAATCTTGCAGCCGCGACGTGGCCGCGAAAATCACATCGAAATCCGTCCGGGCTCCAGTGATGGCTTCCACCTTGTAACCTGCCGCCAACAGTTGCGTGCCGAGAGCCGACTGTGTGGCAAGGCCCTCCACGGCCATGGCGGCCCGGCCTCGGCCAAGGGGCGCTGGCCAAGGGGTGGCCGCTTCGGCCACGGTCACCGGAATGACGACGGTGAAACTCGATCCCTTGCCCGGTTCGCTTCGCACCGAAATCATGCCGCCCATGGCTTCGGCAAGCCGCTTGGAGATGGCGAGGCCCAGGCCCGTGCCGCCGAATTTGCGGGTGGTCGAATGGTCGGCCTGGGAGAAGGCTTCGAACAGATGGTTGAGCTTGTGCTGGGGAATGCCGATGCCGCTGTCGGCGACGGCGAAGGAAAGCTTTCCGCCGCCATACTGGAGGGTAAGCAGCACCTGGCCCTTCTCGGTGAACTTGAGGGCGTTGTTCACCAGAGTGGATAGAATCTGGTTCAGCCTCACGGGATCGCCGGTAATTTTCCGGGGCACATTGGCGGCCACCCGAACCGCCAGGTCCAGTCCCTTGGACGAGGCGCGCTCCCAGAACAGGCTGGTCACGTCGCCGGCCACTCCTGCGGGATCGACGGCAATCGACTCGAGCTCCATCTTGCCCGCTTCGATCTTCGACAAGTCGAGGATGTCGTTGATGATGGTGAGGAGGCTCTGGCCGGATTTGACGATCACCTCGGCATAGCGCTGGTGGCGCTGTTCGAGATCGGCCGCCGCCAGCAATTCGGCCATCACCATCAGTCCGTTGAGCGGGGTTCGGATTTCGTGGCTCATGGTGGCGAGGAAGCCGGATTTCGCCTGGTTGGCGGCGTCGGCGGCGTTCTTGGCGAGGCTCAATTCATGGGTGCGTTCGGCAACCGTCGATTCCAGCGTTTCGCGGTGGCGCGCCAGCGAGCGGTCGCGGGTGTTGATCTCGGCGATCATGCCGTTGAAGGTCTCGACCATGACGCCGGTTTCATCGTCGGAGACCGCTTCGGCTTGCGCGGAATAATCCTTGGTATCGCGCACTCTCCGCATGGTTTCGGTAAGCGTCAGGATGGGTGCCGTGATGCGCCGCTGCAGGCGCCTTGCCACGGTGACCCCGGCGATACAGGAGAGGCACGCGACCGCCAGCGTCGAGAGCAGGGCAAAAAGCAGTTCGCTGCGCAAGCCGCCGATATCGGCCACGATGGTCAGGCGGCCAATGGGCTGGCCCGCCTTGATGATGTCGACGGCAATGGGAAACGCCGCCCGCGTCAAGATCTCCAACATGCCGCCGCCCTTGAGGGCTGTTCCGTCCATGATGACGGTGCTGCCGAGGGAGGCTATCTGCTTGCCGTCCTTGTCGGTTACGATCGCGTAGGAAATATCGGGAATGCGGCTGATGGACCGGAGAACCTTGAAGGCTTCCTGCCGGTCGCCGCTGACCACGTGATCGGCGATGGCGGAGGCAAACACATAAGCGGTCGCTTCGAGCTGGCTTCGCCTGGCCTCGATGCTGTTTTTTGTCTGAATGAAGAAAAACACGCTGGTGGCCAGAAAGACCGACATCAGAACCGCCACGGCCACCAGAACCGTGATCCGGCGGCCAATGCTTGTCCGGGCGCGGAGTGGTCGCGCCTGCGGTTCGGGTTCGTCCTGCGCCATGGGGGAAGGCTTAACCAGCAGTCGTTAAAATTCGGCTGAAGAGGGGCGCCTTACCGCCCGTTAACCAAGCCTGGCCCATAGTTGCGGGCGTGAGAGGAAGAGCCCACAGATGACGGCGCCACTGGCCCAGGCACCCGCCACGGCGCCGGCCCGCAAACGCGCGCTGGTGGTGGACGATGACCCCATCCTCAGGGAAGTCATGTGTGAACAGCTCGAAGCCGTGGGCTTTGACGTGGTGCAAGCCGAAAACGGCGAAACGGGTCGCGACCTCACGGGCCGCGAGGATTTCAATCTCGCGATCGTCGACATCAGCATGCCGAAGCTCAACGGATTCGATTTGTTACGCCACATCCGCCAGCATCCGCGCTCCGTCGATCTGCCGGTAATTGTCGCCACCGGCTTTAACGATCGAGGTTCCGTGGAAAAGGCCTACGAGCTGGGCGCGTCGTCCTTCGTCACCAAGCCGGTGAATTGGCCGCAATTTGCCCACCATGCCCTGTTCGTGATGCGCAACGGCGAAATCGAGCGAGCCCTCAGGCAAGCCCAAATGGAGGCGGTGACGGCGAGTAAAATGAAAAACGGGCTGTTCCACGTGCTCAGCCATGAACTTAAAACCCCGCTCACGGCGCTGATCGGGCTCACCGGCGTTCTCAGCGAGGCGTTGCAGGGAAGGGTCGAACCTGCCCAGGACGAGCAACTCCACCATGTGGTGGATGCGGCGCAAAGACTGAACGCCATCATCAGCGACATCCTCATTCTCTCCAAGGCGCTATCGGGGCCCTCACGGCAGCAAATCGTTGCCAACCCGGTGCGCGATCTCGTCGATGACAGTCTCGTCGGCTTGAAGGCCAAAGCCAGGGAGCGGGATATCACCATCGTCACGCGCCAGCCCGACGAAACGCTCCGCGCCGTGGGCGATCCGCGCCTGCTGCGCCAGGCGCTGCACAAACTCATCGACAACGCCATCAAGTTCTCGCCCATGGGCGGCACGGTGGAGATCCGCGTCCACGGCAAAGAGGATGGCTCGGTCGTCATCTCCGTGCGCGATCAGGGGCCGGGGTTGAGTGCCGCAAAATTGCGGGATTGCCTGCAGCCCTTCGTTCAGGACGACATGAGCTATGGCCGCCCGGTGGAAGGGCTTGGGCTGGGCTTGCCCATCGCCAAGTCAATCGCCGAGGCCCATGGCGGCGAACTATTGTTTCAGACAGCACCCGGGCAGGGCATGCTGGCGGCGATCTGGCTGCCCTTCCGGCATTTGGACGGGCAAGCGGCGCTACGCGCCTGATCGTTCAAATTTGAATGAATTTTTTAGCAAAGCCTTCCCTTGTTGGCGGTACCTTGCACATGGGAAACCGCGATGACCACTGGTACAATGCTATTGCAAAGGTTCATACTAGGCCTCCTCCGGCTCCCGCGCGATAGCCGCGGCGGGATCGCGGTATCTTTCGCCCTGGCGGTTCCGGCTCTCATGGCCGCACTTGGAGTGGCCACGGATTTCGCCGTGATGGTCAAGGTCAAGACCAATCTTCAGGCCGCCGCTGACGCCGCGGCCATTGCCGGTGCGCGGGAAATTCCATTGGCCGGCACCAACACCAAACAGGTCACGAGCGCCGCTCAGTCCTTTGCGGCTTATGCGCTGACCGGCGACTCGGTGGCCACTGAAAAGACGCTCGCCCATTCCAATTTCTCCGTTAATGCCGCTGTGGTCGGCAAATTTTCCGCCGTCAAGGTTGACATCACCGAAAGATGGTCTCCCTTCTTCGCCCATGTTCTCATGGCGGACGTCACCCCGATCACCGTCACCTCCACAGCCCGCTACGAAGGCAGCAACAATATCTGCGTGCTTGGCTTGGCCAAGGACAACAAACGGGCCGTCTATCTTGACAAGGGCGCCCGCCTCACCGGCAATGATTGCGGTGTGTTTTCGAACTCCACCGACAGCAAGGGTCTCGAGGTCAAGGAGGGTGCTACCTTGACCGCCTCGATCGTCTGTTCGGCGGGCGGAACCGAGATCAACAAGTCGGCGAGGGTCCAGCCCTCCGCCATCACCGATTGCCCCAAAGTCACCGATCCCCTGGCCAGCCGGGCTCCTCCTTCGGTCGGTCCCTGCGACCACACTGAATTCAAGATCGACAAAAATGCAACGGTGACGATCAATCCTGGCGTCTACTGCGGAGGAATGAAGATCGACGCCACGTCGAATGTCACCTTCCGGCCGGGAATCTATGTCATCAAGAACGGCGAGCTCCGGATAACTGGGCATGCCACGGTGGAAGGCGAAGGTGTCGGCTTCTACTTGACCGGAACCGATCCCAAGGAAATCAAGTTCGACCGAGATACCCATATATCGCTCACGGCCCCCACCACCGGTCCCATGGCCGGGTTGTTGTTTTTCGAAGACCGCAAACTGCCCAAGCGGCTCAAGCACACAATTTCCAGCGACGATGCACGCAAGCTGGTCGGCACGATTTATCTGCCGGTGGGTGATCTCGTCATAGACGCAAAAAAGGCCGTGGCCGATCAATCGGCCTACACCGCGATCATCGCACAGGCGATTGAATTGAACTATGGCCCCCATCTCGTGCTCAATGCCGACTATGGCACGACCGATGTTCCAGCCCCCGCCGGCATCACGGGCACCAGCCAGGTCGTCCTGGTAGACTGACGTCTCTTGACGGCATTCGCCACCGCTGCAACTCTCCCGCCAGCGTGGGGAGGACTTCATGAAAATCGTCTACAGCAGCCGTCATCGGCTGCATTTTGCCAGGGGCGAACTCAGCGGCGGGAAATTCGTCACACCCTTCGAGCGGCCGTCGCGCATGGATCATATTCTCCGTGAGCTGAAGAAACGCAGGATGACCGGGATCGTGCCGCCGGAGGCGCTCGACATGAAGCCGGTCCGCAAAATTCATGACCGGGGATTTCTCAAGTTTCTCGAAACCGCCTGGGGAGATTGGAAGGCGGCCGGCTACCCCGGTGAAATCATTCCGACCGGTTATCCAAACCGGGGCTTGCGCCAGCGATTGCCCCGCCACATCGACGGCAAGGTCGGTTACTACAGCCATTCGATCGAGACCTGCATCACCGCGGGAACCTGGGAAGCCGCCCAAACGTCCGCCGCCGTTGCCTTGACGGCGCAGAGGATCGTTGCCGGCGGCGCTCCGGCTGCCTTCGCGCTGTGCCGGCCGCCGGGCCATCATGCCCATCACGATCTCTATGGCGGCTATTGCTTCCTCAACAACGCGGCCATCGCCGCCCAGGGGTTTCGCGATGGCGGAGCACGGCGCGTGGCGATCCTCGATGTGGATTTCCACCACGGCAACGGCACGCAGAATATTTTCTACCGCCGCAAGGATGTGCTGTTCTGCTCGCTCCATGGGGCACCCCAAGATGCCTATCCCTATTTCCTCGGATACAAGGACGAAACGGGCGAAGGTCAAGGCCAGGGTTTCAATTTCAACTACCCCATGCCGCCGGGAACGGATTTCGGTGCGTGGAGCAAAGCGCTCGCCAGCGCCATCCGAAAAATCGAGGCCTATGGCCCCGACGCGCTTGTCGTGTCGCTCGGCGTCGACACCTTCAAGGACGATCCCATCAGCTTCTTCAAGCTGACCTCCGATGACTTCAAGACCTATGGCGGGCGCTTGGCGAAGATGAAACTGCCGACACTTTTCGTCATGGAAGGCGGCTATGCCATCGACGCCATCGGTGTCAACACCGTGAACGTGCTGGAAGGCTTCCTCGACGGGTGATCCAAAGCGGTTGAGGCACTAACTTGGAAGGATGTTCTGGTTCAGGCGGAACAAATTTTGCGGATCGTATTTGCGTTTGATTTGCTGAAGCCGTTTATAGGATTTCTCCCCGAAGGCGTCGCGCACGAGAGTTTCACCTTCGCCGTGGCCCGGGAAGTTGAGATAGAGTCGTCCGGTCGAATGGCGCTGCATGGCGTCCCAGAAGCTCCGCACCCAGCCGATATTGGCATCATCGTCTTCCGGCTTCGGCCAGATGGCATCGAGGCTCAGCATGAAGGGCATGGAGCGGTCGCCGAAGGCTGTAGCGTCAGCGGCCACGCCTTGCACCGCGCCGCCGAATTTCCAGATCGAGGCGAAGGTCATCTCCGAGGGCCGCTCGGCGACGCGCGTGGTGATGTCGCGGATCATCGCGTCATCAAGACCCTTAAGGTAAGTGGACTTCCAATAGCAGCGGTCGCGGCCCTTGGGAAAGAAGGCGTCATAGAGCGACTGGATGGTGCGATAGGGCATGCGGCCGCTGAAATCGACCAGTGGCTCACCAAAGCCGCGCAAGGGCGACACTACGCGCTCGCCTTCGTCGGCTGGACCATCGTAAACATGGGCAAGGGCCACGACCCGGCGGCCCCATGCCTGTTCAGGAATAGAAGGGTCCTGCGGCAGCGTCGAGAACTCGGCAAGGCCGCTCAATTCGTCCGGCGCTTTCTTCATGAAGTCGCGCCACAGGGGCAGGATTTCGCCGGCGCGTTCTTCAGGGTAGGCGGGGCCGCAGAACATGAGTTCCGGTTCGATGGGGTGGAGCCGGAATTCGAAACTGGTGACCACGCCGAAATTGCCGCCGCCGCCGCGGAGCGCCCAGAGCA
>JACMJT010000558.1 GCA_014380505.1 Hyphomicrobiales bacterium
AACAGCGCCCATGGCCGTGTGCCGCCCCACGAAACGGCGAAGGCCAAGAACTTTGGCGTCATCAGCATGGGTCTGGGCGGCATCGGCGGCAGACCCGGCAAGGATGGGCTGGCGACCATGGCGTTTCCATCGGGTGTCGGCACCATTCCCATTGAAGTGACCGAGACTCAATGCCCGCTTTATTTCAAGCGGAAGGAATTTCTGGCGGACTCAGGCGGCGCCGGCCAATGGCGGGGCGGGATTTCGCAGGCGATTGAAATCGCCAATCGGGAAGCAGCGCCCTTCACCATCTCCGCCGCAACTTTCGATCGCATCCGCAATCCCGCGCTGGGACGCGACGGCGGCAAGCCGGGCCGCAAGGGCGCGGCGCGCCATGGCTCGGGAAAAGCTCTTCCCGACAAAGGCATCCACGTGATCGCCACCGGCGACAGCCTCATCCTGGAACTCCCCGGCGGCGGAGGCTTCGGCAATCCGAAGGTGCGCGCAAGGGAGTTGGTGGAGGCGGACCTCAGGTCAGAACTAATTACCGCGGCCAGCGCGCGGAACGATTACGGTTATGATGCCTGAGCGTGACCGTTTCTCTTTCTCTCTATCACCGGCCTTGAGCCGGTGATCCAGACTGGGTGGGCGGCCATGGAGAGAAGAGTGTTATGATTTCACCCTTGCGTTCGCCGGATCGTAGAGCGGTTCCAGATGGACATTCGCTTTAATTTTTTCTTGGGCGACGACCAGTTCATAGGTTCCAGAACGGATATAATCCTCGCTGACGCCGCCGCCGTTGCGGATGTAGCCGTAGCCGACGGGCTTTTCCACCGTATAGCCGTAGCCTCCGCCGGTGAGATAGCCCGCGAATTTGCCGTTACGCAGGATCGTCTCGCGGCCCAGCAAAACAATATCGGAGCGTTCCGTGGTGAAGCCAGCCAGCATCTTGACAAGCGGTGATGTTGAAATCTTCTCGCACGCTTCTCTCCCGAGGAAGGGTTGATTGGATTTGAGCTTCACAGCCCAGCCCAACCCCGCATGGAACGGCGTGTCATTTGCGGTGATGTCGGAGCCCCAGGCGCGGTAACCCTTTTCCAGGCGAAGCGATTCAAGCGCGCGATAACCCGTGGGCGCGATACCATGCGCCTTCCCCGCTGCCATGAGCACGTCAAAAACCTCGCCAATGGCGGCAATCGGAATGTGCAGTTCCCAACCGAGTTCTCCAACATAGGTGACACGCAGCGCCCGCAGTTTGTGTCCGGCAATGGCGATCTCGCGCACCGCGCCAAATTTGAACGCGGCATTGGACATATCCGCGTCGGTAACTTCCCGGATCACCTCGCGCGATTTCGGGCCCATTACAGAGAGCGTTCCCCAATCTTCGGTGGTATCAGTAAGCCTCGCATCAAGACCGGGCTTTATGTGATCGGCGATCCAAGCGAAGTCGTGGGTGCGAAAGCCTGTGCCGGTGACGATATAAAAGCGGTCCTCCGTCAGCCGCGCCACCGTCAAATCGCACTCGATGCCGCCTCGCGTGTTCAGCATCTGCGTGTAGACGAGCTTCCCCGGCGCACGGGGAATGTTGTTGGCGCAAATCCATGACAGCGCCTCGGCTGCGCCCTTGCCCGTCAGTTCGAATTTTGCAAAAGACGATTGATCGAAGATCCCAACGCGCTCGCGCACCGCCTTGTGCTCGTCGCCCACGGCAGCAAACCAGTTCTGCCGTCCCATGGAATAGACGTCCTCGGCCGTAACACCTTTTGGCGCGAACCAGTTGGGCCTTTCCCAGCCAAGCTTCGAGCCGAAACTGGCATTGAGCTTCTTGAGGCGTTCATAGAGCGGTGAAACGATGCGGGGCCGCCCGCTCACATATTCTTCATGGGGAAAGCCGATGGTGTAATGCTTGCCATAGGCTTCGAGCGTGCGATCGCACGTCCATTGCCGATCCTTGTGCAGGTCGGAGAACCGGCGGATGTCGACCACCCAGAGATCCATGGGCGCTTCGCCGGCGTGAGCCCATTGCGCCAGCACCCAGCCCGCACCTCCGCCACTCGCTATGCCGAATGCATTGAAGCCCGCGCCCACGTAAAAATTCTTGATCTCTGGCGCAGCCCCCAGAATGAAATTGCCGTCCGGCGTGAAGCTCTCGGGACCGTTGATCATCTTCTTGATGCCGGCCGTTTCAAGGGCCGGCACCCGGGCCAGCGCCTGGCCCATGTGCTGTTCGAAATGGTCCCAGTTATCTTCAAAAAGCTGGAACTCGAAATTGTCCGGCACGTCGTCTTGCGTCCAGGCAATCGGATCGGGCTCGTAGCCACCGAGGACAAGACCGCCCACCTCTTCCTTGAAATAGGTGCGCCGGTCGGGATCGCGGATGGTCGAGACGTCGGTTGCAAGTCCCTCGACCTTTTCGGTGATGATGTATTGATGCTTGACCGGCTGCAATGGTACGCTCACGCCCGCCATGGCGCCGATCTGCCGGGCCCATTGGCCGCCGCAATTGATCACCGTCTCGCAGGTAATCGTACCCTGATTGGTGCGAACGGCTTTGACGCGGCCTCCCTCAATATCAAAACCGGTGACGCGCACGCCTTCAATAATCTTCGCCCCATGCATGCGAGCACCCTTGGCGAGCGATTGGGAAATATCGGTGGGCGATGCTTGCCCATCGGTTGGGAGCCAGCTCGCACCCACTAGATCCTCTACATTCATAAGCGGCCACATCTTCTTGACTTCATTGGAGGAAATGAGATGCATCTCCATGCCGAAGCTCTGTGCCGTGGTAGCAAGGCGCTTGTATTCGGTCCAGCGATCCTCGTTGGTGGCAAGGCGCAAGCAGCCCGTCATTTTCCAACCCGTCTCAAGTCCGGTTTCCTTGTCGAGCTTCTTGTAGAGATCAACGGAATATTTAAGCACCTGGGTAATCGAAGCTGACGAGCGCAACTGTCCGACGAGACCCGCCGCATGCCACGTCGAGCCCGACGTGAGCTTGTTCTGTTCGAGCAGGATCACGTCCGCCTTATGATCGCGTGCGAGATGATAGGCTGTCGAGCAGCCGATGATGCCACCGCCGATGACGACGAACTGGGCGTGAGCGGGAAGAGCTGTCATGATTTTCCAAATTTGCTGTTGAAGTCCGTGTGCACGCGCTCGAAGCGCCCAAGATACTCCGCCGCATAGGCGGCGTAATCGACACCGGGTGCATTGAGGTGAAGCTCCGACACCATGCCCCACATGGCCTCGCGAAGCGCACTCGCTGTTTTCATGGCATAGAAAGCCAGCAACAGGGCGTGATCCGGTTTTTTGCCGAAATAGGTTTCAAGAATCTGAAGTTCACCATCCTCCTCAAAAGAATTATTGGAGGCGATATTGGCGAGATCGAACATCGCCGTGCCGAAGGCGCCATACTCCCAGTCGATGAGCCACAGCCGCCTGCCGTCATCCATGAAATTGGTGGGGAGCAAATCGTGATGGCCGAAGACGATGGGAAGTGGCGTCTGGGCGGCCTCGAGTGCTTCGGTAATTTTCATCCAGCGTGGAATGTCTCCGGCTAGGCGATGATTTCCCGCTTTCAGGGTGTGGGCATAGTCGCGCAAAATCTGGAATACCCAGAAGATCGCGCCCTGCCCCGAAATGCGCTTTCCCATGTCATGGTGGCAGCGCTTGACGATATCGACGCAAGCACCGGCATTGGCCCTGACGTCGGCCTCCCCATAGGTGCGCGCTCCGAGAAAGCGCACCACCATGATGCCGACCTCCGTATAGACGACTTCAGGCGACAATCCCGCCTCGAAAGCGGCACGGGCGGCGATACCTTCGCGTTCGCGTGAAACCTGATGGCAGGGATAGTCTTCGCCCACCCGGGCCACGTATTTTCCGGTCGAATCCTCCACCGTGAAGCTGGCGTTGCTCACCCCGCCTTTGAGAGGTGTAATGGATTTGATTCCACGCCATACCGGCAGGGCGCGGACCCTGTCTTCCGCTTGAATGCTCACGCCAGCCCCCTCTTCTCGCGCATCCGGTTGACCCATGCCGTGATCAGCCGATCGGCGACGATGCCGATGAAGGCAATGACCAGCCCGGCGACGATGCCGCGCCCCGCATCGGCCTTCGCCAAGGCCTTGAAGATTTCCTGGCCCAGATCGCGCGTGCC
>JACMJT010000073.1 GCA_014380505.1 Hyphomicrobiales bacterium
AAAGTGGCAGGCGCCACAATGGATCGTTTACGTTTCGTTCGAAGGCCGCGATGTCTTCCGCCAGCCGATCGTCATCGGTGTAGAAAGGTGGCACGACCGGTCCGAGCGCCACGCGGGCAGCGCCCGTGAGGGTTGCCATATCAATCAGCAGGTCGGGCCGCTCCTCGTCAGCCAGCGCCAGCGCATCGCCAAGGAGGAGACGGCCCTCGGCATCGGTATTGCCGATCTCCACAGTGATGCCCTTGCGGCTGTGCAACACATCGCCGGGACGAAAGGCATTTCCGGCAATCACATTGTCCGCCGCCGGGATGAGAACCCGAAGCCTCACCGGCAATTTCGCCGCCATGATCATGCGGGCAAGCCCAAGTACCGTGGCCGCGCCGCCCATGTCCTTTTTCATCAACAGCATGCCGGAAGCCGGTTTGATATCGAGGCCGCCCGTATCGAAACACACACCTTTGCCCACCAGAGTGACCTTCGGAGCCCGCGCCGGTCCCCAGGTTACGTCAATCAGGCGAGGCGCCCGGGGGCTCGCCTTGCCGACATGGTGAACCATCGGGAAGTTGCGTTCGAGAGCGGCGCCTTTCGTCACAACAACCCTAGCTTTAAAGGCCCGAACCCCGGCGCGCACGGCCGCTTCGAGTTCATCCGGTCCCATATCGGAGGCCGGCGTGTTTATGAGATCACGCGTAAGCCAGGCGGCGTCCGCCCCACGCAAAACCTCCGCCCGCTCCACGCCGGCAGGGCACAGCAACCGCGCCGGTTCGCTCTTGGTTTTGCCATAGGCATCGAAGGCATAGGCTTCAAGGCACCAGCCAAGAGCCGTCAGCCGGGGATTGGCCACGCTGTCGTCCAATACATAAAGCCCGGCCGGAAGTGCTCGTGCTAGGCGCCCTAACTCGAAAGGCTCGGCGACCGATGTCTCACTCACACCAGCGACTATCAGGCTGACAGTTCCTTTGGCATCGGGAATGGCGACATGCGTTCCTGCTTTGCCAGCGAAACCGTGGGCCTCCGCCCAGGTTCGCGCCGCCGTTGAAAGCGATCTCTTGACGGCAGTCCATCGGGATTTGCTCACCGCCGTAATGGCAATAGCTTTGGACCTGCCTGCGGCTGGCAGAAGAATATTCTCCGGTTTCAGCATGAATCGCTCCCCTCGTTTCATCCCTTATAGCCAGAGGAAGCGTATGGTTAATGGTTTATTGACCATGCCCTTCCATGATCGGCATTTCGAATAACGCCGTTTGCGCGTCCTTTTGTGGAGTTTTTCATGGGGTGGTTCCTGTCTCGCCAACACCGCCGTCTGGCGGCAACACTGGTCATGGCGGCGTCGGCCGCGGCGCTGGCCGGCTGCCAGCAAAACGCGGCCAGCCTCGAACAGCTCGACACCATGAACACCGCATCAACGGCGCCAGCCTCGTTCCAGGCGACCGCGCGCCTCGGCAAGGCCTGGCAAGACGATCCCAGCGATATCGGCAAGGGTCTTGCCTACGCCAATGGCCTTGAATCGATCGGTCAGACCGATCAGCAGATGAGCGTCCTGAAAAAACTCTCCGAGAGTCATCCCAAAAATTCGAAGCTTGCTATTCTCCATGGCAAAAAGTTGGCACAGGCAGGCAAGTCGGCCGAGGCGTTGCCGATTCTCGAGCGGGCCGCGGCAAGCCCCGGGGCAGACTGGCGGCTGCATTCCGCGCTGGGTTCGACCTACGACCAGCAGGGCCTCTATGACAAGGCACAGGCAGAATATGGCAAGGCCCTTGCCCTTCAACCCAATGAACTGAGCGTCCTGAACAACATGGGCATGTCCTATGCGCTGCAGGGTAACCTGAGTCAGGCCGAAACCACCCTGCAGCAGGCTCTGACATTGCCCAAGGCCAGCACTCAGCCGCGTATCCGCCAGAATCTTGCTCTCGTTGTGGGTCTGCAGGGCAGGTTCGAGGAGGCCCGCAAGATTGCCAGCGAGCATCTCCCGCCCGACCAGGTCGAGGCCAACATGGCCTATCTGCAGAAAATGCTGTCGCAGCCAAACACCTGGCAGCAGCTTGCAAAAGGCGGACAGAGCTAGCCCACTCGCTCCGGCCCTTGTAACCAGAACAGAAAAAGCGCGGCACAAGGGCCGCGCTTTTTTCATGAGCCATCAAATCTACTGGAGTTTCATCACCAGGATGGCCGAGGGCCCGAGAATGATGACAAAGATGATCGGCAGGAAGAACAGTATCATCGGCACCGTCAGTTTGGGCGGAAGGGCCGCGGCCTTTTTTTCCGCCTCCGACATGCGCATGTCACGATTTTCCTGAGCCAACACTCGCAGGGCCGTGCCCAAGGGCGTGCCGTAACGTTCCGACTGGATAAGGCTGGTCACAACCGATCTTACCGTCGGAAGGCCGGTGCGTTTGCCAAGGTTCTCATAGGCCTTGCGGCGTTCCTGCAGGTAAGAAAGCTCCGCAACCGTGAGCGTCATTTCTTCCGCCAACGGCACCGAAGCCGTGCCAATTTCGCGGGCCACGCGTTGCATGGCGGGTTCAATCGACATGCCGGATTCGACGCAGATCAGCAGCAGATCGAGGGCATCGGACCAGGCTTTCTTGATCGAGTCCTGGCGGCGCTTAACGAGATTCTTCAGGAGAATGTTCGGCAGGTAATAGCCCGCGACAAGGCCAGCGGCGGTGGACACCAGCCGCATCGATGGCCCCATCCTGTCGGCGAAGACCGTCGAGGAATAAATAAAGACAATGGCCGCGAACACGATCGGCACGATGAAGCGCACCGCGAGAAAGACCACGAGATGGCGCTCGTTCCGCAAACCCGCCTGACGCAGCCGGTCGCGCGAAACCTCGGCCTCGAAGATACGGCGGAGATTGAGGGCCTCAACGAGTTGCGACATGAGGTCGGTTTTTGGTTTGTCGCGCAGCCGGGTTTCGCTGGCGAGCAAGGTTGCCCGCTGGTTGGCGCGCAGCTTGTCGCGTTCCTGACCCACCGACTTCATGCGGGCCTTGAGCTTGTCGTTGTCGAACAGCGGCGATGCGAGAGTCAACACGGTGGCAAAAACCGCCATCCCCGTGAGAAGAGTGATCATCGTCTCGATCTGCAACAGGCTTTTGAAGAGTTCGATCATGGGAGGCGGTTCCGCTGCTAGACCTGGAAATTGATCATCTTGCGCATCACCAGAACTCCGATCGACATCCATACCCCGCAGCCCACCAGCAGCATGTTGCCGGTGGTGGTGTAAAATAATGGGTTGAGATACTCGGGATTCAGCAGGGTCAAACCACCCATGATGATGAAGGGCAGCGACCCGATGATCGCCGCCGACGATTTTGCTTCCTGGCTGACGGCGCGAATCTTGGCCTTCATTTTCTTGCGGTCGCGCAGCACCTTGGAAAGATTGTTGAGCGCTTCTGACAAATTGCCGCCGGTTTTTGACTGAATGGCCATGACAATGCCGAGAAAATTGACCTCGGCAAGCGGCATGCGCTCGTACATGCGCTCGACGCCCTGGTCTATCGCGATGCCGACGCGCTGGCCTTCGACAACTTCCATGAACTCCGGTCCAACCGGAGGGCCGGATTCGGCCGCGATCACCTTCATGGCGTCGGAGACGGGCAGCCCGGCTTTGAGGCCCCGCACCATGACATCGATGGCGTCGGCGAAGTCGTTGAGAAACACGTTTTGTCGGCGGCGGCGCAGGAAGCTGAGTACCCACCGCGGGAACCCGAAGACACCGACGATACTGGCAAGAGCCGCAATGTACCAAGGAATGCCGAATGCCAGCGGAATAACCGCAAAAACCAGACCTAATCCCAACGACAGGATCCAAAAATGCCGGGGCTGTATCTCAAGGCCGGACTGCATGATCAGCATGCGCAGCGTCATCCGCCTTTTGCGCGCGGTTTTTTGACGTTCGTCAATCTGATTCAGGGTTTCCTGAATTTGCTTGCGGCGGTTATCTTTTTGACCGTCGATCCGCCGTGCTGCTGCGGCTTGCGAGCCGGAACTCCTGCGGCCTTCGCTGATGGCCTTGATCCGTTTCGACGAGCCGCTGCCGGAGAGCAGCGGGAAGAGCAAAGCCAGCACCACGCCACCCGCCGCCACGACAACCATGGCGATGAAGGCCAACTGGATGATATCTTCGCCGAAGAACATTTGAATCCGTCCTTTCAGAAGCCGTACTCAATCTTCGTTATGCGCTTCAGCCTTCTCCAGCGCCTCGGCGAGACGGCGTTCTTCATTGTAGTAACGGGCGCGATCCCAGAAATGCGGGCGCGCGATACCCGTCGAACGATGGCGGCCGAGGATCTTGCCGTTGGCGTCCTCGCCTACGATCTCGTAGACGAAAAGGTCTTGCGTGATGATCACCTCGCCTTCCATGCCCACCACCTCG
>JACMJT010000559.1 GCA_014380505.1 Hyphomicrobiales bacterium
CGGGCTTCAAGCTCTGCGTCGGCCACCCGTGGGAGTTCATCGCCATTTTAAAGGCCATTATCGAAACCGAAATCAAACCGGACTTTATAGTGGTGGACGGGAACGAAGGCGGCACGGGTGCTGCCCCGCTCGAATTCATGGACCACCTCGGCACGCCGCTCCGTGACGGGCTGGCTTTCGTCCATTCGGCACTGATTGGCGCCAATTTGCGCGACGACATCAAGATCGGCGTTTCGGGGAAAATCACCTCAGGGTTCGACATGGCGCGCGTGCTGGCGCTGGGGGCCGACTGGTGCAACGCCGCGCGAGGCTTCATGTTCGCCGTGGGCTGTATCCAGGCCCAGCAATGCCATACGGGCGAGTGCCCCACCGGCGTCACAACACAGGACCCGTGGCGCCAGCGGGCCATCGTCGTGCCCGACAAGGCCGAGCGCGTGGCAAGCTTCCACCGCGAAACGATCAAGGCGCTGGCCGAACTTGTCGCGGCGGCCGGTCTTGATCACCCGAGAGAGTTGAGCCCACACCATTTCATGCATCGTGCGGCACCCGACCGGGTAGTGACCTACGCCGAGCAATACCGTCCCATGAAGCCTGGTGAATTGCTAAGGGGCGGTGGCGGCGAGACATTCCAGAGCGCCTGGGCGATGGCGAGGAGTGATCGTTTTTCACCCGTGACCGAACCCCTGACATAACCGCCGAAGCGGTGTAGAACGCACGCGAAAGAGGTGTCGAATGCGGGCGTTGGTCAAGGCGGAAAAGGCGGAAGGTCTCACACTGCGCGATGAGCCGGTGCCGAAAATCGGCCCCGATGACATTCTTATCAAGGTGGCGAAGACCGGCATCTGCGGCACCGATCTCCATATCTGGAATTGGGACGAATGGGCGCAGAAGACCATCCCCGTGCCCATGGTCGTCGGCCATGAGTTCGCTGGAACCGTCGCCGAAGTGGGCAGCCATGTCCGCACCGTGAAAGTTGGCGACCGTGTGTCGGGCGAAGGCCACTTAATCGGCATGAAGAGCCGCATGGCGAGGGCCGGTCACTTTCATCTCGATCCCGAAACCAGGGGCGTCGGCGTCAACGTGCCCGGCGCCTTCGCCGAGTATCTGAAAATTCCCGCCTTCAACGCCATCCACCTGCCGCCCGAAGTGGACGACGAAATCGGCGCCATTCTCGATCCCCTCGGCAACGCCGTGCATACGGCCCTGTCCTTCGATCTCGTCGGTGAAGACGTGCTGATCACCGGCGCCGGCCCCATCGGCATCATGGCCGCCGCCGTCTGCCGCCACGTCGGCGCCCGCCATATCGTTGTGACCGACGTGAACGATTACCGCCTAGACCTGTGCAATCAGGTGGCGGATGCGGTGACGGTGAACGTCTCCCGGGAGGACCTGAAAGCCGTCATGGAGCGGATCGGCATGCGCGAAGGCTTCGACATCGGCCTTGAAATGTCAGGCGCCCCCGCCGCCTTCGAGCAGATGACCAAACACCTGATAATGGGTGGCAAGATTGCCATGCTCGGCATACCCTCGGGCAAGATGCCGGTGGACTGGAACTCGATCATCTTCAAGGCCCTCACCATCAAGGGCATCTACGGCCGCGAGATGTTCGAGACCTGGTACAAGATGATCGCCATGCTGCAATCCGGCCTCGACGTGCGCAAGGTCATCACCCACCGCATGAAAGCCGCCGATTACGCGCAAGGGTTCGCGCTGATGAAGCAGGGAAGCAGCGGCAAGATTGTATTGGATTGGCGTTAGTGCAATGGAGCAGGGTGTGCGACGAGGCGTTCCTTTTCTCCCGATCCGGAGCGCGGGATGACGTCAACAAGGTTCACCGTGACCAGAACGTTTTCCACTCCGTTCTGCGTCAGCACTGCGGCGATTTCACTGCGAACTTGAGCCGCAATCGAAGCGGAATCGACCCGTTCATGCATGACCACGTTAATTTCGAGACCTCTCGGCGCAAGTGAAAACTGATACTGCCGCAGTCCCGCCATTTTGATCAGAGGCGAACGCAACTGGCCGGCATGAAGTTTGACCGTGTCACCGTTCATGCCAGGCAGCGCAAGATATTCCTCCTGCCGTCCTTGAATTTCAGAAATCCTGGCGAATGGCATTCCGCAGGCACAGGGGGAGTCGGTGATCCGGACCACATCCGATAATTCGTAGCGTATCAAGGGAAAAACCCTATTGGTCAGCGTCGTCAGCAACAATTTGGCGCCTAATACGCCATTTGGTACCGGTCGATTTCGGTCATCCACGGCTTCGTAGATCAGCAGGTCTTCCGGAATATGCGGTCCAGCGAAATGCTTGCACTCCATACTCACGCAAAAAGATTCGGTCGAATTATAGCGGTTGGTTATGTCTATTCCCCAGACTTCCCCCGCCAATTCCCTCAATTCCGGGGCCAGCGATTCAGCCACCGAACCCAATAGCGAAGGCTGGATTCGCAACCGGCCTTGACGCTGTTCATCGACGAGCCGTCTGATGTAGGACGGATAGGTGATGATTACATCCGGTTGAAAACCGTTCAGGGCGGCTACAACGTCGGCGATGGGCATGGTAACAAACAGACGCGGCGCAACAGAATCCCGCATCAGGAAGTCATACACCTGATTGCTTAAATGCTGCGGTGACGAAGCGCCGATTCCGATGGTACGGCTGTTTGATTTTATCCCGCCTATTTCGAGAAAACGGAGCAGGTTTGCAATTCCGGCTGCCCAAACGCTTCTGTCATAGACTACAACTGCCCGTTCGCCGCTGGTTCCACCTGTGGCACACACTCGGTACTCTCCGAAGAGGGCTCGGCCGGCATTCTCGCTAGCCAAATGAGCCTCGGTATCGGTCAACTTGATACGGCCATCAGTCACAATGCGGTCGAAATTGCGGACGAGTTCGGATTTGGTGAGAACCGGATACTCCCGAAATGGGACCTGGCCATCCACGAGTGGACCGATCGAATCGCGATAATAGGTGGAATGATCCACTGCGTACCGGAGCATAGCCCTGAGACTCACCTGCTGGTGCGCCAAGAGTTGCTCCCGGGACCAGAATCGGCGTTTCAGTAAGTCAGTGGACAGGTGTTTGATCGCAATGTGTTCATCATCTACCTTCATCGGGAGAGCTCCTAAAGAGGCAGGCATTCACTGCTCGCAGCGGCGTCCATGTGCTCGGCCAGATAGGCCGCGTCGGCGCCGACATATGATAGCAGCCCCGACCTGAAATTGTGCATCCAGTGCAGGCCGAGGAAATACGCGCCGGGACAGCCGGTCACACCACGCTGTTGAACGGGTGCGCCGTTGCCATCGAACACCCGCAATTTCACCCAATCGAAGTCGTAACGATGCCCCGTCGCCCAGATCACCGTGCGAATGTTTGCTTCCCTTAGTTTCAGCGACCGGGCAGATTCGACAGCCGCGGACGGTTGCGGGTTGTAATCTTGCCGCAGCCCCATATTGAGGGTTTCTGCCAGCGTATCGGCGGCGGTAATAAAATCCGCACAGTTCTTGTCGGCATCGTTCAACACTTGGTTTGCATCGTCGGCAAGGGCTATTGTGCCATCGGATGCCCCTTCGACACGGCCAAGCAGCGTGGCACCGGCAGAATGCAGGCACCGGGCGTAGAGATCATAACCGCCATTGACGCCTGTCATCACAGTCGGGGGCGGATACTTGCGGCCCGGGAAATTGTCGATCGGCACATCGAAGCGCCCGAGTTTGTCATACCACCAGATGACATCCTTGTCCCGATAGCGGCGAGGCGCGTAGCGGTGACGGCCAACCGACAGAAACACTTTCCGTCCATCCTGAAGCAATTCATCGGCGATCTGCGTGCCCGAGGAACCGCTGCCGGCAACAAGCACTGCGCCCGCCGGCAATTCAGCCGGAGACCGGTAGTGGGTGGCATCGGTCTGATAGACGCTGGACGGAAGCGACTTGGCGAACTCCGGGATCAATGGGCGATGAAAGGGGCCTGTCGCGATGACGACCTGGCGCGCCGAAATTGTGCCATTCGGCGTCTCGATGACAAAGCCCGAGCCATCGGCTTCGCGCAACGCAGTGACCTCGGTGCCCGGCCGCACCGGCGCATCGATTCTGGCAGCGTAGTCCTCGATAAAGCGAAGGATTTCCGAATGATGCGCAAAGCCTTCCGGATCGGTGCCTTCATAGACCATGCCGGGCAATTGCAAGGACCAGTTTGGCATTTGAAAAGCCAAGGAATTCCACCGCTCGCTCCGCCACCTTTCCGCAACCCGCCGCCGTTCCAGAACGATGTGTTCGCGGCCGCGTTCGCGCAAGTGGAAGCTCATGGCCAGTCCCGCCTGGCCACCGCCGATGATTACGGTGTCATGCTGCTCTCTCATTCACGGATATTCGTCGCAAACAATAACATTTCCTAGCATGCAATAGAAATGCTTGGAAGGAGTGCTGGATAAGGGTCGATTGCAGTGGCATTCTGCGGCCTGTAACCGGATGAGGTGCTTTCATGCTTTTTCGCTGGATTGTCTTTGCTGCGGCCACGCTTCTGTCGATTTGTGCGCCCGGCACACCCGCCTTGGCGGCTCCAACGTATGAAGTCACGGGCGTCAGCGCCAATGACGTGCTTAACATTCGTGAGGCGCCGCGCGCTTCGGCGCCGAAGGTCGGCCAGTATGGTCCGCGCGACAAGGGCATTCGGATTTTCCGTCGTGACAGTAACTGGGCGCTGACCGGGCGATCCGATCCGAACCAGCCCGATGGCTGGGTGAATACCCGCTATCTGAAAGTCACCGCCGCCACGGCGCGCCTCGAACTGCCGATCTCCTGCTTGGGCACGGAGCCGTTCTGGAACCTTACCGTCCAGTCGAACCGGCGCGCGGTCTATACCGATCCCGAAACCACGGAACGGCCCTACCGCGTCAGCGAATTCCGGCGCTCCGGCCGGGGCGCCACCATGCGTCTGGGAAATGACGATAGCATGTCGATTGCGGCAGAAAGCTGCAGCGATGGAATGTCGGATAATCAATACCCCTACAGCGTCCGAATCCTCCATCCCGATGGCCGCGAACTTAACGGCTGCTGCGGCTAAGGAACAGAAACACGGCGAAACCTTCTTTTTTCTCTGCATCACCGGCCTTGAGCCGGGTGATCCAGACTGGATGGCAGGGTCAAGCTTTGCCATGGAGAGATGCAATGTTTAGCGTTGGGCTTGCGCGGGGCACGCAAGTCTGGGTATTTGACGGCCATGCTCTCCGCCTACGGAACCGCCAAAGGCTGCCTGATAGAATTTCCTGCGATGCCCGAGCCCGGGGTGCCGCCCGATACGGTGTGGCTCGATCTCGTGGCGCCCACCGTCGAAGAGGAGCACGTTGTGGAGGCGACCCTTGGCATCGATATTCCGACGCGGGAAGAACTGGCGGAGATCGAGGCTTCGAGCCGTCTCTACCAGGAAGACGGCGCGGCGTTCATGACGGCTACATTGCTCCGCCGCGGCGACCACGACCAGCCGGAATCATCCCCCGTCACCTTCATCATCAAGGACAACACACTTGTCACCATCCGTTACCATCATCCGCAGGCTTTCCCGGTCTATGTGAAGCGGGCGATGAAGCCGCAGACCACCGCCATGACGGCCTGGGGCATCCACATCAGCCTGCTGGAAGCGGTGGTCGACCGGGCCGCCGATCATCTTGAGCGCGTCGGCCACATCGTCGAGGAAACCTCGCGCAAGACCTTCGGCACCGCCCGTGCCCGGAGTGGCAAACAAAAGCGTCCGCGCCGCCGCACTGTCAGCCTTCAGGAATTGATCGAGAATATCGGAGAGGAGGGCGATTTCACCGGCAAGATGCGCGAGAGCCTGGTCTCCATCGGCCGCGTCGTCGCCTTCATGACCGCCCTTGTCGACCAGATGAAGCAAACCCGCGAGGTGAAGGACAACCGCACCCGCATCCGCATTCTCCAGCGCGACATTCAGTCACTGACCGATCACGCCTCGTTTCTGTCCGGCAAGATCAGCTTCCTGCTCGATGCGGTGCTGGGCCTCATCAACATCGAACAGAACGGCATCATCAAGATATTCTCGGTCGCCGCGGTGGTCTTCCTGCCGCCCACGCTGGTGGCCAGCGTCTACGGCATGAACTTCGATCTCATGCCCGAACTGCAATGGGATTTGGGCTATCCCTTCGCCGTCGTACTCATGCTGCTATCGGCCGCCCTGCCGTGGCTCTATTTCAAGCGCAAGGGTTGGCTGTAGTGCCGATGCTGCTATGGGTTGCGGCGGGAGGGGCGCTTGGCTCGGCGGCGCGCCATATGGTCAATGTGTGGTCGGGCCGGATGCTCGGCGCCGAATTCCCATGGCACACTCTGATCGTGAACATCGCGGGATGTTTCATCGTCGGATTGCTCGTCGAGCTTATGGCCCTCAAGCTCAACGTGAGCATCGAAGCTCGCGCTTTCCTGACCACCGGCATCCTCGGCGGCTTCACCACGTTCTCCGCCTTCTCGCTGGATTTCGCCCTGTTGGTGGAGCGGAAGTCCTACGGGCTGGCGGGAGGCTATGCCGCAAGTTCCGTGGTTGTCTCGTTGATCGCCGTTTTCGCCGGGCTTTATCTGGTCCGCGCGCTGGCATCATGATGGACGTGAAGCGGCACGTGGTGTCCGC
>JACMJT010000560.1 GCA_014380505.1 Hyphomicrobiales bacterium
GTCGTTATGCAATAGGCAGCGCGCAATTCGAGCCCGATGCGCTGGCGCCGGGCCTCTATATTGTCGCCACGCCCATCGGCAATCTCGGCGACATTACAATACGCGCTCTTGCCACCCTTGCGGCGGCCGATGTCATCCTCTGCGAAGATACCCGCACAACCGCGAAGCTGCTCAATCGCTATGGCATTCGTACCCGGCTTCAGGCCTATCACGAACACAACGCCGCGAAAGTGCGGCCGGCAATCCTGGCGCGGCTCAGAGAGAATGCGGCAATGGCGCTGGTGAGCGATGCTGGTATGCCGCTGGTGTCCGATCCCGGCTATCGTCTTGCGGTGGAAGCGGCGGCACAAGGGATCGCTGTCACCTGCTGCCCCGGTCCCTCGGCGGTGTTCACCGCGCTAGCATTGTCGGGCTTGCCCACCGACCGTTTTGGCTTTTTCGGCTTCGTGCCGCAAAAACAGGCTGCACGCAACCGTGTATTCACCGAACTGGCCCATTTCAAATCGACAGCCATTTTCTTCGAGAGTCCCCACCGCATTGCCGCGACGCTTCGTGAGCTTGCAGCAACGCTGCCCGAGCGCGCCGTCGTAGTGGCCCGGGAATTGACGAAGCTGCATGAGGAAGTGCTGCGGGGCAAGGCTTTCGAGATTGCGCAAACGCTTGCCGCACGCCCGTCGGTCAAGGGCGAGATCACGTTGCTTGTCGGCCCACCGGATGAAACGGCGCAGGCCGCATCGGACGAAGAGATCCGTGCTGCCATTGCAGCGGCGGGAAAATCCATGGCTGCAAGCAAGGCTGCCTCGGAAATCGCCCGCCGCTTTAACCTGGACAGGAAGGATGCCTATGCTCGCATTCTCGCCGCCAAGGGGCGTGATCATGACTGAGCGGAGAACAGGCGCCGAACGGCGGGGCAGGCTCGCCGAGACCGCGGCACTCTGGTGCCTCAGGCTCAAGGGCTACCGGCTGCTGGCGCATCGTTACAAAAGTCCCATGGGAGAAATCGACCTCATCATGCGTCGGGGCAAAGTCACGGCCTTCATAGAAGTCAAGCGCCGCTTCAGCACGGATGCGTCGATTGAATCGGTAACGGCCATGCAGGCGCGGCGCATTTCAGCCGCGGCGCGCAGCTGGATGGCACGCGATGCGATCGCCGCCCGCCAGTTCTGCCGTTTTGACATCGTCGCCGTCAGTCCCTACCACTGGCCGCATCACATCGAGAATGCATTCTACGGAGACGATTGAGCGATGCCCCTGAAGATCGCCGTGCAAATGGACCCGATTGAAGCAATCAACATCACAGGCGATTCCACCTTCGCCATGATGCTCGAGGCGCAGGCCCGCGGCCACGGGATGTTCTACTATCAGACACGCACACTGGCGCTTGCAAGCGGTACGCTGTGGGCCTCGGGGCAGGAGGTGAAGCTGCGCGACGAGGCCGGCGATCACGTTTCCTTGGGGGAGATGAGCCGCGCTGATCTAAGCAGCTACGACGTGGTGCTGATGCGCCAGGATCCACCCTTCGACATGAATTATATCACCGCGACCCATTTGCTTGAGCATATCCACCCCAGGACGCTGGTGGTCAATGACCCGGTGGAAGTGCGAAACGCGCCGGAGAAACTTTACGTGCTGCGCTATCCGCAATTCATGCCGGCGACGCTGATCAGCCGCGACCCCATGGAAATCGCCGCCTTTCGCCGCGAACACGGTGACATCATTTTAAAGCCGCTCTATGGCAACGGTGGTGCCGGTGTGTTCCGGCTCGGCCAAGGCGACCAGAATTTCTCGGCGCTGCTCGAACTCTTCGCCCAAGCCTTTCGCGAACCGTTCATCGCGCAGAAATATCTCGCCGATGTGAGGAAGGGCGACAAGCGCATCATCTTGGTCGATGGTAAATTCGCCGGTGCTATCAACCGTGTGCCCTCGGCAACGGAGAACCGTTCCAACATGCATGTGGGAGGCAGGCCAGAGCCTACGACGCTCACCAAACGCGAGCATGAAATCTGCGAAGCATTGGGGCCGGAACTGAAGTCGCGGGGGCTGATCTTCGTGGGACTCGACGTGATCGGCGATTATTTAACCGAAATCAATGTCACTTCGCCCACCGGCATACGGGAAGTCAAACGCTTCGGCGGCGCCGATATCGCCGCGCTGCTCTGGGATGCGATCGAGGCGAGACGGTAGAATAGGCTTCTATCCCCCGTACCCTTTATCGAGGGCCCGGATGCGGGTAAGGTGAGCATCCTGGGAATGTTGTCGCATGGGGATGGATGGCCTTGGAAGATCCACTGGTTCCTGTGATCACCGTCGGTGACTTGAGGGCTGCTTGAACCCCGGAACACTCGTTATCGTCAACTTGCTGGGCGGCGTTGCGTTGCTGCTGTGGGGCGTGCGGATGGTGCGCACCGGAGTGATGCGCGCCTGGGGCGACCGGCTGAAGTCCTTTATCGAACATCGCCTGAGCAGCCGGGTTTCCGCCTTCGTTGCCGGCGGCATCGCTACCGCGATCCTCGGCAGCGGCACCGCCATGACGCTGATCGTGGCGGGAATTGCCGCCTCCGGGGCGATCGGAACCGTGCTGGGCCTGGCCGTCGTCCTCGGCGCCGATGTGGGTTCGGCGATCGTATCCTCTATTTTTGCTTCGGGCAGCAACTTCGCGCTCAGGGCCTCGCCTATTCTCCTCTTTGCTGGCTACGTGGTCTTCTCCCAGTCACAGGAATTCCGGCCCCACAATGTGGGACGTATCCTTATCGGCTTGGGATTGATGCTTCTGTCGCTGCAGCTCATCAAGACGGCGAGCATGCCACTCAGCACGGCAAGCCTGTTCCACGAGGTTTTGGCCGTCCTCGGGCGTGAGCCCCTTCTTGCCTTCATCGTCGGCGCATTGCTGGCGTGGGCGTTTCATTCGACGCTTGCGGCTATCCTTCTTGTGGTGTCCTTCCTCGCCAACGGAAGTCTGGAGGTAGCAGGCGCCCTGAGCTGCATAATCGGCATAAACTTCGGCGGCGGGCTACCAGCCGTGTTCTCCACGCTGGCGCTGCCAGCTCCGGCGCGCCGCCTGCCACTGGCAAATCTTTTCTGCCGCGGTTTTACGGCGATTGTGGCCATCGCGTTCATTCACCGTTTAACGCCATTAGTAGTTGCAATGCCGTTGCGGCCTGTCGACTCGGCTGTGGCGTTTCACTCGCTCTTCAATATCGTTACCGGGCTCTTTTTTCTGCCTCTTACGGGAATGGTCGGCAAGCTGATGCTAAGGCTCATCCCCGATGAGAAACGGGAAGCCGACAACCTGGCCTCACCACGGTATCTGGATGTGGTTGCCTTTTCGGCGCCACCCGTGGCGCTGTCCAACGCCCTGCTGGAAACGGTCCGTATGAGCGAAATACTCGACCGCATGTTCGATACCGCGCTCACCGCGCTCCGTTCGGGCAGTCTCGAAACCCTCAAACTGCTCAAAACCCTCGATGAACGGCTTAATGCCTATCAAACGGCGCTGCAGTCCTATCTCGGCGATCTCGCTCAAAGTGAATTATCTCCGGAGGAATCCCGCCGCGCCTTGGAAATCACGCTTTATATCAGCAACCTCGAACACGCGGGCGATGTGATTCATCTCAACCTGTCCGACCGCATCAAGGCAAAAGCCAAGGAAAGCATCACCTTCACTATTGAAGAACAGGCCTCGCTCGACGACCTCTGCCTTATCATCCACGACAACATCCGAATTGCCACGGGAGTTTTATCTTCAGGCGATATTCAAGGCGCCAGGCGGCTTATCGCCCAGAAGGATGCCTTCCGCGCCCTGGAAAACAAAGTCCTCGATGAACATTTCCGTCTCGGCAGGCGTGGCAAATCCGGCGCACTTCGCCGCAGCGCGCTTTATGTGGATATGATTCGCGATCTTCACCGCATCAACTCGCATGTCGTTTCCGCGGGATATCCGATTGTCGATGCGGCTGGCCTCCTGCGCGGCTCGCGCCTCAGAAAGGAAAACGCCAAGGCCGAATGAAAAACCTGTCACTGAAGCTTCTGGCTGATCAGGACCTGTTTGATGGACTTTGCCATTTTTGAAACAATCTCGTCCAGTTCCGCATCAGTCGCATTGTAGGGCGGAGCAAGGATGACGACATCGCCGTTGATTCCGTCCACATTTCCGCCGACTGGATAGCATATCAAACCATTGTCCAGGGCCTGCTGGCGGATACGCATGAACAGTTTGTGTTCGGCCGGGAACGGCGCCTTGGTCCTGCGGTCGGCCACAAGTTCCGCCGCGATGAAATAGCCGCGACCACGAATGTCACCCACCGCCTCGACGCCACGCAACGCATCCGCAATCATCGTCTTGAATTTTTTTTCATTGGCATAAACGCGTTCGACGAGTTTTTCCCTTAGTACGATCTTTTGCACCGCGGCGCCGGCAGCGCAACACGCCGTATGGCCCGTGAACGTGTGACCTGTCATGGGCGCGCCATGGGCTTGGTGAATAACGTCCGCAACCTTGCTGGAATAGATCGCTGCGCCCAGCGGCAGATAGCCGGCGGCAAGCCCTTTGGCGATCGCCATGATGTCCGGCTCGACGCCGTCGGCTTCCAGGGCGCGCCATGTGCCACAGCGGCCCGCGCCCGACATGACCTCGTCCGCGATCATCAGCACGCCGTAACGGTCGCAAATTTCACGCACCCGCCTGGCATAACCGGGAGGTGCCGGCACACAACCGCCGGCGGCTCCAACCACGGGTTCGAAGATGAAGGCGGCGAATGTACCGGGACCGGCGCGCAGGATTTCATCTTCCAGCTCGCGGGCGCAGGCCTCGCCAGCAGTCTCGGCCGTGGCGCCCGCGATGGGACGGTAGGCATTGGCGGGAGACAGGCGCGATACGTCCAGCAACGCGCCTTCAAAGGCCTTCTTGCGTTCGAGGAATCCCGAGACCGAAAGAGCCCCCAATGTGTTGCCGTGCCAGGAGCGTTCGCGGGCGATGAACCGCCGCCGGCCCATGTCGCCGCGGGCCGCATGGTATTGCAGCGCAAGCTTAAGGCAGGATTCCACCGCTTCCGAGCCGCCGGTCACATAGACCATGTGCTTCAACGTGCCACCACAACGTGCGCCAATGATCTCCGTCAGTTCTTCAAGCGCGCCGGATGTGAAGTTGTAGCGATAGCCATGGGCAACGCGGTCGAGTTGCGCCTTAATGGCATCGTTTACTTCCCTATTGGCATGACCAATGCAATAGACGGCTGGGCCTCCAGAACCATCGATGTATTGTTTCCCGTCGGCGTCGTAAATATAACAGCCCTTGGCCCAAGCCACCTTGGGCAAATTGTCGGTGAAACTGATATTGGGGGGAAGCGTTGCAGCGCCTGACATGGAGGGTTAGCCTTGTTCTACGAAAAGGGGGCAACTACTAGCAGAGGCGGGAAAGCCCCGGCAAATTCATGTTCAAGTATTTTGATGGTTGCTGCCGCTGAAGGGATCGGGATGTCTTGACCCTTGTCCTAAGAGAGATGTGTGATGACGACGCACCCCGTGTGGTCGACATGGTGCGTGGACTGGCCCGGCAGGTCGGCGCCGATGCCGTTCCCATGTTGACGCCAGAGGCGCTCAACGGCAACAGGGATCTTGTCGATATCGTCGTCGCCGAACAGGGAGGCAAGCTCATCGGCGCTTGCCTGACGCTCATAACTTTTTCCACTTGGCGCGGCGCCAAAGGCCTCTATGTCGTCGATCTTTTCGTCGAACCGCAAGCGCGGGGCAACAAGACTGGACTGCATCTTCTGAAGCTCGCGGCTGCCCGCGGGATGGCGCGTGGCGCGCGCTTTATCAAGCTTGAGGTTGACCACACGAACGAAAGAGCAGCGCGATTCTATGAAAGGCTGGGTTTCGTGCGAAAAGACCAGGACAGGCTTTTCGTTCTGGAGGCGAAAACCCTCAAATTATTCGTGGACTGATGTTCATGCTTGGTTCTGCCAATCCGGCGGCGCTTCTCGCAATTTGCAGGTATAACGCCTATCATGTCTGCCACATTTTGTTCTAGTTCCGCCCCTAGAGCCGAATCCAGGAACCAGTCGAGGATGAATAAAAAAATGCCGACAATCGCTTTGGTCGATGATGACCGGAACATTCTGACCTCCGTGGGGATGGCCCTAGAAACGGAAGGCTACAGTGTGCAGAAGTACAATGACGGCGCTGCCGCTCTCCAGGGCCTGCAGGACAATCCACCCGACATGGCCATCTTCGATATCAAGATGCCGCGCATGGACGGGATGGAACTGTTGCGCCGCATCCGCCAGAAAACCGATCTGCCGGTGATCTTCCTCACCTCGAAAGACGATGAGATCGATGAGCTCTTCGGCCTGAAAATGGGGGCCGACGATTTCATCAAGAAACCCTTTTCCCAGCGCCTGCTGGTCGAGCGGGTCAAGGCAGTGCTACGCCGCGCCGGAGCGCGCGATCCGGCGGTGCCCCAGGATACCGCCAAGATCATCGAACGCGGAAAACTTGCGATGGATCCGGACCGCCACTCCTGCACCTGGGACACTAAGCCTGTGACCCTTACTGTCACCGAATTCCTAATTCTGCAATCGCTGGCGCAGCGGCCCGGCATTGTGAAGAGCCGGGATGCACTCATGGATGCGGCCTATGACGATCAGGTCTATGTCGACGACCGGACCATTGACAGCCACATCAAGCGTCTGCGCAAGAAATTCAACCAAGTCGATCCTGTTTTTGACGGTATTGAGACGCTTTACGGCGTCGGGTACCGCTTCAAGGAGCAATAGGATCGGCTGCGGGTTCCAGCCATGCTCGACAAGGTCAAGACAGCAGAACCCCTCGATCGCACCATAAGCGACGACACGCCGGATTCTGTCGAAATCGAAGCCGCACCCAGGCGCAGGGTCGGTCTCGTGCGCCGGTTCGCGCCGCAGCGGCTCACGAGCCGGATTGTTTTGCTCAATTTATTGGGCCTGGTAATTCTCGTTACAGGCATTCTCTACTTCAACCAGTTCCGGCAGGGGCTGATCGATGCCCGGGTGCAAAGCCTGACCACACAGGCGCACATCATCGCCGCGGCGATCGCTGGTTCCGCGACCATCGACACGGGTTCCATCGTTATCGACCCGGATTCTCTCGATGATAATTTCGATGATGGCGCATCCGACGCCAATCAGTTCAGCGGCCTGGATTTTCCGATCAATCCGGAAACCGCGGGCCCTGTTCTCAAGCGCCTTTTGGCGAACACCACAGTGCGCGCCCGGATCATCGATCCCGAAGGCAACATGGTGGTCGACAGCCGTTTTCTCTATGGCCGCAGCGATATAATCCAGACCGATCTACCGCCGATCGGCGCGGGCGAAGGCGGTTTGATCTCAAGCTGGTGGGATCGTTTTATCAACCGGGTTTTTGCCTATGATTATCCCTTGCAAGTTGATTACGGCCTCGACAACGGCAAGGACTTCCCGGAAGTGGCCGCCGCCATCAACGGCGCCTCCGTCAGCGTGGTCCGCCTCAATGAAAACCGGCAGATCATCGTTCTTGTCTCGGTTCCCGTGCAAAGGTTCAGGGCGGTTCTGGGCGCGCTCGTTCTATCGACGACCGGTGGCGAGATCGACGACGTTTTGAAAGCCGAGCGCCGGGTCGTACTTTTCACATTCGGGTTTGTCGCGCTGGTAACCATTCTTCTGTCGGTATTTCTTGCCGGCACCATCGCCGAGCCGATCCGCCGGCTCGCGGCATCCGCTGAGCGCGTTCGCCGCGGTATCAACAAACGCGTCGAAATTCCGGATTTCACATCCCGGCGCGACGAGATAGGCCACCTGTCCGGTGCAATTCGCGACATGACGAATGCCCTTTACAACCGGATTGATGCGATCGAGGCATTCGCCGCCGATGTCAGCCACGAACTCAAGAACCCGCTCACCTCGCTCCGCAGCGCCGTCGAGACACTGGCCTTCGTCAAGACCGGCGAGCAGCGGGCGAGGCTGATCGAAATCGTCAAGCACGACGTCAAGCGTCTTGATCGGCTCATCAGCGATATCTCGGATGCTTCCCGCCTCGATGCCGAACTGGCCCGTACCGAGCAGAGACCGGTCGACATTGCAAAACTCCTGCAAGCTATCGTGACGCTGGCCAGTGAGACTCGGAAGGAAGATCAAGCGGAGATTCGTCTGGAAATAGCCAAACTCCCCGCGAGCGTCGATCCCCTACGAGGCTACGTCATCCTTGGTAGTGATTCACGCCTTGGACAGGTTGCCCGAAACCTTATCGATAATGCCCGGTCTTTTACCGCCGCCGGCACGGCCCTTAACGTCAGTGTGCGGAGGGTTGGCTCCGATGTTGAGTTCCGCGTTGACGATCACGGTCCCGGCATCCGGCCCGATAATCTTGAGCAGGTTTTCGAGCGCTTCTACACTGATCGTCCGGAAGGAAGTTTCGGTTCCAATTCCGGTCTTGGCCTTTCCATTTCCAAACAGATCGTTGAGGCTCACAAGGGCCGTATCTGGGCCGATAACCGTTATGGCAAGGCAAATGCCGATGGCGAACGCCCGGTGCTCGGCGCCCGCTTTATTGTGCGCATTCCCGCCGTTGGCGATGACTGGGCACCGCCCGCGGATGGCTGAGCAAATCCTCCTGCATGGAAACTGCCTCAGCGTGGGGGAGTTTGGCGTCTTGCTGCTCGGGCCGCCCGGCAGCGGCAAATCCGATCTCGCCCTTCGACTGGTCGATCAGCCGGGATGCGGCATTTCCGGTGCGCTGAAATATGCCCAACTGGTGGCCGACGATCAGGTCGCCGTTAAGCTGGAAGGAGGACAGCTCATTGCATCTGCGCCGCCGGCTATCGCGGGTCGCGCCGAAATCCGGGGACTGGGGATTGTGAATGTCTCTTATCGAGCCCAAGTGGTTCTTGCCATTGCCGTGCAGCTTACCGCCCGCCAAGCTATTGAACGTTTGCCGGAGATAGAAAAAACCCGTTACGAAATCCTTGGAACCTCGCTTCCAATGGTCTTGATCGACGCGGCTTCAGCGTCGGCTCCGGCTCGAATCAGGGCTGCGTTGGATTGGATACCTCGTGTTTGAATCGATGTTGCAAGGTGGTTGCGATCGGGGCATTGTGCGCGTCTTTTTGAACATGCGCCACCTTAAGTCAATCACAGGGAGCTCGCCCTTGCCGGCAGCCTCAGCTACGAAATGATCGGTCTGGTTCTGGTCACCCATGGCCGCCTTGCCGAAGAGTTCCTCCGCGCACTGGAGCACATCGTTGGCCGGCAGGACTGCATCGAGGCGGTCTGTATTGGCGGCGATGACCGCATGGAAACCCGCCGGACCGATATTTCGGATGCGGTCAACCGGGTGGATAAGGGTACGGGTGTTATCATTCTCACCGATATGTTCGGCGGCACCCCCTCCAATCTCGCAATTTCGCTGCTGGAGCTGGGTCGTGTCGAAGTGGTCGCCGGTCTCAATCTGCCCATGCTGGTCAAGCTCGCCCGCATCCGCAAGGATTCGAATCTTGAAAAAGCGGCGATGGCCGCCCAGGATGCGGGCCGCAAATACATCAACATCGCCAGTCAAATTCTTGGGGATTGAGCTTGGCAGCGGTGATTCGGCAAATGGCAATCGTCAACCAGCGCGGTCTCCATGCCCGTGCTTCAGCAAAATTCGTGAAGTGTGCTGAGGGTTTCGATGCGGACATTTCGGTCAGCCGCGATGGCCAGACGGTTCCCGCGACGTCTATCATGGGGCTTATGATGCTTGCCGCCGCCATGGGCACGACCATCATGGTTGAAGCCTCTGGTCCCCAGGCCGAAGCGGCGGTCGACGCGCTGTCAGCCCTGGCGGCATCCAAATTCGACGAAGAATAGAACCTCCGAGGATAGTCGGCTTGTCTCGCGCCTACCAATCCAATAGTCTACACTTGGCTTGGATGGAGAGTGCGATGAGGTTTCGATTTCTGGCAGCTATGGCGATGGCGTTCCTGTTGGGCATTGGCATGGCTCATGCCCAGCTCGTCGTCATTTCGATCAACAAAATCAGCCAGAAGATGACGGTCAGTGTGGATGGCGAGCGTGAATATGTCTGGCCCGTCTCCACCGGGGCCGCCGGCTATACGACGCCAAGCGGCACCTACCGCCCCTTCCGCATGGAAAAGGATCATTTCTCGAAAGAATGGGATGACGCGCCGATGCCGCATTCGATCTTTTTCACCAGCGCGGGTCATGCCATTCATGGCAGCTTTTACGTGAACAGCCTTGGCCGCCGCGCCTCCCATGGATGCGTCCGCCTGGCCCCCGCCAATGCCGCCAAGCTCTTTGGGCTGGTTCAAAAGGCCGGCATGAGCAACACTAGGGTTGTCGTTAGGGGCGGCTTTTTTGATATCGGCGCCGCGGACCTTGAGCCGCCGAAATTCAGGAAGGTGAAACTCAAAAAACCGAAGTGGCTTGAGAACTTCAATTGAGCAGACTCAAATCGACTGCTCGATCCAGGATTGCAGTTGATTCTTGGGAACGGCGCCAACTTTCGTCGCCGCGACCTGGCCGCCCTTGAACACCATCAACGTCGGAATACCCCGTACCCCGTATTTTGACGGAGTGCCCGGATTTTCGTCGATATTGATCTTGACTATCTTGGCTTTCGGTCCAAGCGCCTTGGCAATTTCTTCGAGTGCCGGGCCGATCATCTTGCAGGGGCCGCACCATTCCGCCCAGAAATCGACGACGACGGGCGTTTGGGACTTGAGAACGTCCGCATCGAAGGATGCGTCGGAAACCTTGTATGTGGACATGAAACCTCGCGGAAATTGGGAAGATTCGTCTGCGTATATGGCGTAAGGTAGGGTTCCCACCCTGCTCGGTCAAGCCGGGGCAACGGTCTTGTGATGGAGCGTTTCCTCCAGCAGAAAATCCGGTATTTCCATGAAGAGGGGGGCCGCCGTCCAAAGAATCGCACAGCGCACTGCGGTACCGGAATGCATACCCCTGAGGGCCGCCCGGTAGGCAGCCATTTGGAGACGATAAGAGCGTTTGATAAACTCGGGCGCGGCGGGCCAATCACGATCGGTCTTGTAATCGACAATGACAATCTCGTCCTGACGAAAAATCAGCCGGTCGATGCGGCCTGAAATGGTCCGGCCAAGCTCCTTGATCCAGCCCACGACCGGTATCTCCGACAGACCGCCGGTACTGAAAACGTCGCGCAAGTCTGAACGCTCAGTCAAGGCTAGGAGCCGCAGGGCGGCAGTCTCGTCGTGGCCAGCCTTGATTATCATTCCCATCACGAAGTCCCGGCGCTTTGCGGGAGGCACATTTGGCAGGAGTTGCAGGATCCTGTGTATTGACGCGCCGCGTTGCAAGCCCTGCTGTCGATCTGAATTAACTTGCGGAAACGAGCTCACATCGCCCAGGTGCGACGGCGCACTCCACAAGCTGAAACCTGGTTCAGCCTCTGGAGCGCGCAACACCCAGGCCGGAATTTCGATCTTCTCCATTTCCACGACCGGCGCTTCCCTGACAAAGACCGGATCATCGCCCAGCCGCCAGACGGAACCATCCTCTGTCTGCCGCATTTCCGGAAGCAGCGCCGATGTCACGAGATTGTACCAGCACTCGTCAGCAGGATCGTTTCGCCCGCGATAACCGCACACATAGAGTTCATCGCGAGCTCGCGTCATGGCGACATACAGGAGCCGCCGGTATTCGTAGGATTGATCGTCCCTTTGAGCCGCCTTCAAACTCGCGATCCCGGGCGATGCGAATCGTTTCGGCAGTGCCCAAAGTGGCATTTTGGTTCCGGTTGTCGCCTCCCCTATCATCATCAGCGAAGATTGGGTGCGGCCGTCAGGCATTGAAACCGTATCCGGCATGATCACGATTGGCGCTTCCAGGCCTTTTGCGCCATGCACAGTCATGATGCGGACTTCGGTAGAAGCCTGCTCCATATCGCGTTTTATTTCGGCATCGCCGGACAAAAACCAGTGGACGAAACCTTGCAGCGATGACGTGTGATCTCTTTCATAGTCAAGGGCCGCCCCAAGGAATGCCTCCAACGCATCCTTGGCCTCGCTGCCAAGGCGCGAGAGAATTTTCCCGCGAGTCTGGCCCAGAACACCGGCAAAGAATTCGTAGGGGCGCGCGGTTCGCGCGTATGCTTTCCAGGTAGAAAGCCGCTGCACGGCAGCAATACACCGGGGTGCAGTGCTCTGCTGCAACATCTCCCAGAGCGAATGTGCTTCCCGTCGCCACGCGATTTCGAAAAGCTCGCCCTCGGAAAGCGGCATAGCCAACAATGGGCTTTTGAGAAGGCAGGCAAGAGAATAGTCGTCATCCTCCAGCAGACAAAATCGCGCGAGCGCCAGCATGTCGAGTATGGCGATACTTTCCATGAGCTTGAGGCGATCGGCGCCGGCGACGGGAATGCCAGCTTTCCGCAGTTCCCGTATCAGCGCATCGAAGAAGCTGTTCCGCACGCGCACAAGAATGAGAATATCACCGGGTTGAACCGGCCGGTTCAATGCCGCCAGCATTCGAGCGCCGATCCATGATTTCACCTTCGTGGCGATTAATCGGGCCAGCTTCCGCCGCGGGGAATTGGCGGGCTCCCGGTCCACCGGCGCTTGCCAAGGTTGATCTTCGACCCGGTCCTCGGGTTCAATAAGTGGCCAGATTTCAACCGTTCCCGGCTTGTCGCGGCGATTGGGCTCATGATGCAGCTGCTTGGCACTTCGCCCATCAAGACCCTGCCTGGCCACACAGGATTCGTGAAAGACGGCATCAACTGCCTGCAGAATTGCAGCGGTCGACCGGAATGAAACCATAAAATCGACGTCGTTGAAGGTCTGGCCGGCAGCCCTGATGCGGTCCCTGAAGTCATCGTGCACAAGCTCAAAAATATCAGGATCGGCACCCTGAAAGCTGTAGATGGACTGTTTGCGGTCGCCTACGGCAAACAAGGTGCGGTCAGGCTCTCCCCTTACGCCGCGCCCCGAAAAAAATTCCGTGGTCAATGCGCGAACGATCTCCCATTGGGCGGGACTGGTGTCCTGTGCTTCGTCGAGCAGAATATGCTCGATCCCTCCGTCCAGCTTGTAGAGAACCCATGCGGCCTCCGGCCTTTCCGCCAGAAGCCGGCAGGTTCTGATAATCAGATCGTCGAAATCATAGGCACCGCGGCGACGTTTCTCCTCTTCGAATGCCTGAACAATCGCGGTAGCCAGGGTGAGAAGCGAAGACGTTGCGGTGACACGCTCAAGGTCGGCGAGTTTTCCCAACCCCTGCATCAATCTCTGCTGTTCGGAAGTGATAAAATTTTCGATCCAGGGGTGAGCCATCAGGACGGCTTTGGTGGCGATGCCGGAAAGCTTCCGCGGCTGATCCTCACCGGTGAGATAGAATTCGCGTAACTCCTCCAAGTTCGACTTGCCACTTGTCAGAACCTTGGCCAGCGCCGCGCCGCGTTCACAATCCTTCGCGGTTCCAATTTTCAGGCATTCGATGAGACGCCGGCACTCTAGCTGGTCCAGGGCCAGCGCAACCCTCGTGCTCGCTGCATCCTCCTCGGGTGTAAGCGAGAGACGCCGGCGTAAATCCTGCACGGCACGCTCAATGTTTGCTTCCCCACCAAGGCAAAAATCCAGATTTGCGCGCTCCGATAGAATCCCGTCCAGAAGATCGTCGAAATCGTCAGCCCGGGCGTGGCGGACGACTTCCGCCAAGGCTGCGGAAAGTTTTCCTGAGGGATCATTCTTGGCTTTTCGCAAAACGTCTTGCCGGGCCGCGCGAAGCACTTCGCGCGCCGCGCGATCGTCCATGACGGAAAAATGGGGGACAATTCCCGCCTCTACTGGAAAGAGCTGGAGCAACCTTTCGCAGAAGGCGTGAATCGTTTGAATCTTCAATCCCCCGGGCGTTTCGAGCGCGGAGGTGAATAGCCGCCGGGCCTCCTTGAAAATGTCTGGGCCAAAATTGTTCAAGCCGATCTGGCGAAGATCCTGCTCAAGCTCCTCATCGGAAAAAGCGATCCAGGCGCTCAAACGATCGAACAAACGGGTCGACATCTCGGCGGCAGCGGCCCTTGTGAACGTCAGGCAAAGAATGCGCGATGGATTTGTTCCCGTGAGCATCAGCCGTATCAAGCGGTCGACCAGAACATGCGTCTTGCCCGATCCGGCGTTGGCATTGACCCAAGCCGAGGCCGTAGGGTCCGACGCCCTTCGCTGCAAAACACTCGCTTGATGATCCGCCGTCATGCTGCTTCGCCTGAAACGGACCACTCGCGGTATCTGGAAAGATGGTCGAATTCACGCTCCTCGTCTTCTTTTTCCACCATGGCTCTCGGCAGATAGGCCTGCTGCTGGTCCTGATACGCCGTCAGAAGCGAGATCAAGCCCGACAGTTGTCTTCGGGCGCAATCCATGACGGGCTGCTTCAGTTTCGGAATGATGACTTCACCTGCGGGATCGCCGCCGCTCAACTTCACATAGGCGATCTCCCGCGATTGCAATTTGCCTAGCGTTGGATATCCTCCAGCTTCAAGGATTGCAGACTGAAGCGTCAACTGTGGTGCAAGGCCCGCGGCAACCTGTGGCCCGCTTGGAACAGCGCCGGTCTTGTAGTCAATGATGCGCGCATCTCCATCCGCCAGAATGTCGATGCGATCGGCCCGGCATATCAATGTGAACGGTTGACCAGCAATAGGAAATTCCAAGCGGCCGTCAATCTCGGAGTATACGCGGGAAACGCTTTGCCGCTGCTTGGTTTCCTCAGTCACGAGCCACTCGGCAATTCGCTCGAATTGTGGCCACCAAAATATTCCGGCTTCTGGATGCGAAATCAGAGGCGAAAAATGATGGAGGCCACGTCGCAAGAGATATTCGCTTGACTCAGACGGGAGGCTTTCGGGAAATGTCTTCAGGAAATCCGCGATTATCTGATGGAAGAGCATCCCGCGCTGGGCCATGTCGGGAGCAACGGATATTTCATCCAGGGGTCTGAGACCCAAGACTTGGTTGACATAGAAGGCATAGGGATCACGGATCAGGGTTTCTACCCGGGTAACACTCATATGCTTCGGGCGCGCGTTCTTGGGCGGGCATGGCTTTGGCCGCTCACAAGGCCTGACCACAATGGGGTCATCAAACCGGGCCGCCAGAGACTGCCATTTCCTGGAGGATTCAAACCAATGGGTGAACCCCGCCGCCTTAACCAGCGTTTGCAGCCGGAGAATCCAGCGCGACTGAATGGCAGGGGCGTCACCAACCCGGCGGGACCAGGTCAAGTAAACTTCCTTGCATCCCAGGGCTTGCGCGAAATCGTGGGCGGTCTGGCCGATATCGCGTTCCGGCTGCTGCATTCCAAGCGCCTCCCGCATCGGCCGGTTGAGCCATGGACCGGGATCGGGCGCCGCAGGCCAGCGGCCCTCGTTAAGCCCTCCAAGAATCACAACGTCGGGACGTGTCAGCCGCGCTTCTATCAATCCGAGAATCGCCAGCCGGCCCTGGGGCCTCGACTTCCTCCGGAACGGTGTAACCGACATATAATACTTCAGGAGGGTTGCCGCCGTGGCAAAGCTGCAAGTGGCGAGCGTTCCTGCTTCTCTTTTGAGATCATCAACCAGGGCTCTCAGCGTCTCGCCTTCCTCCCCATCCCAAAATATCGATCCCGCCGCAAGCTCGCAGCAGCGGACCAGCATTTCCAGGTGAGTTCCCAATCCCTGTTCGCCGATTTCCATGAGCGGCATAAGGCAGGCTGAAGCTTTATCCGCATAGCTTGCCGCGGCCATCCAGTCGGCTTCCGTCTTTCTCTTGATCGCGGGATGAATATGAGGGTCTAATTCGACCGCCTTCCGCGCATTCCTGACGGCGTTCGCCAGTTCGGCAAGGGGCGGAGCAATGAAGCATCCGCGGAAAACTGTCAGCTCGATGACATCCACAGCCCCGTATGCCGCGTCGCGGTCGAAGCCCAATCTGCAGAGATGGTGCTTAAAGAATGTGAGGAGAATGCCTGGCTCGCAACCTCCAACGATCACATCGATCAGTAAACTCAGAAAAGTGGCGCCGCCAAACCGGATGAGCGGTTCGCCAGCGGAGTCATCGACATCGATGCCCCAGTTTGCAAGCTGCTGTTTGACCCGCCGCGCGAGTTCGCGGTCCGCTGTAATAAGGCTCGCGGTCTTGCCCGGAGTTTCCAGAACGCTGCGAAGAATGAGGGCAATCGCGGTTGCTTCCTCCGGAACATGATGGGCGTCCACGACTTCCAGTTTTTCCAAAGCCCGGCTGATCGACTCCCGTTGTGTGCAGACAATGGACCGCCATTTCTCCGACGTGGCCGTTGGTCTCATGATTTCGCTGGCAAGCCAGCTTCGCCAACCCGTGGGACAGCCCGGCATCAGGGCAACCTCGTCCCGGGCAACGGCGATCTCCGCCAGAAACTGCTTCAGAATGAATTGCGGGTGCTGGGCGCCCAGCTCCAGCCAACTCTCCTCGTCCATGTGAGTATCAAGGCCCGGCAGTACGACCGCGCCGTTGGGCAGCCCCGCGATCGTGCCAAGAAGTTCCCGTGCCGCCGGGATTGATCCCGTGGAACCTGCCGCTATGATGGGCCAGGGTGTCTGGTTTTCCGCGAGAAGAATAGCTTCGCGGCGCAACAGAAGGGATCTGCGTGCCTTCGGGCCAAGCAGATGTTTCTCCAGCAGCCTCGCGGGAAGTTTTTCCCGGATGAGTGCAAGAAAACCCAGGATCGCTTCACGATGGCGCGCCGACTCAATGCCGTAGAGATCGGCAATACGCGCGGGATCGATATCCTCGGTTTCAAGCGAGTCGAGGAATTCCGCCAGCGACACGGCGAGCGTCACCATCTGCCGCGGCGATGATACGATTTCCTTCGCCAATCTTTCCTGAGGGTTTATCCTCGCCCATTCGCCAATCAAATCCATCAAGATCAGATCGCGGCCGATTGGCGATATCGCGCCGGGCAGTGCAGCATCAATCACCGAACGCAGAAATTCCGGGGGCTCGGACAATTCCTCGTCGATGTCGCCGATCGGGCTGATGCGTGGCAGAAGAAGGCTGTTTCCATCGTTAACTTCAAAGAATATCCGCTCCAGATCACGGGCTGCGCGCCGCGTCGGGACAAGAATCGTGACGCGCGCGATATCAAAAGGCGAGGGAGCGGAAGCGGCTTCACTTGGAAAACCCTTGAGCACCGCCCGTGCCAAGACTTCCAAAAACGGCGCATCGGACGGTATTGTGAAAACTCTGGGAGGGCGGCCCATCAGAGGGTTCTACTCCAACAACGCGCTTTCCGCTTCGCCAATCGCATCCGGCGTACCGACGTGAACCCATCTCCCGGTATGTGAAATGCCGAAGAGCCGGCCTTTGTGGATTGCTTGGTCCCAGAGCAGATTCATCGAGAATTTTCCTGGCGGTGCGCCTTGGAAGAGGCGCGGATGAACCAGATAGGCACCGATATAGACCAAGGCAACGGTCCCAGCGGGAGGGCGGCTCAACCGGCCATCGTCTGCCAGAATAAAATCGCCTGTGCCGCCGTAGCCCAAAGTCCTTTCCCTGGGGCAAAGGAGAAGGATGCAGTCCATGGTATCGTCATCCCAGTTTCTGCGCAGCCGCTCCAACGCCGGCACGGTCCCATCGATCCAGAAACTGTCGCTGTTTATCACAAAGAATGGCGTTTCACCCAGCAACGGCAAGGCGTGAGCGATACCGCCACCGGTATCGAGAAGTTGTTCGCGCTCGCTGGAAATTTCGATGCGGGGGCTTGTTTGCCGTTTTGCCCAGGCTTCAATTTGTTCCGGGAGGTAGTGGACGTTAACCACGGCCTTGTTCACTCCCGCCGCACGAAGCCGGTCGAAACCGAACTCAATCAAGGGCTTTCCCTTGATCTCAACGAGCGGTTTTGGACGAGTGTTGGTCAGGGGCCGCATGCGAACCCCCACTCCCGCAGCCAGCACCATTGCGGTGGTTCCAACCCCGCTCATGGTGTCCGCTTCTGGAATACGGCGGGCAGTTGAGTTTCGAACCAATGCCTCATGCGGCGGAGATCAGGGTGCTGGAGATTGCGCTCCAGGTAACCCTCGATCCTGGGAATATGTTTGAGGTACCCGTGTTTGCCGTCGCGTTTGGACAGCCGCGCGAATATCCCGAGAATCTTCGTAGCACGTTGCGCACCGAGGACGGCGAAGGCTGTTGAAAAATCGGAACGGTAAAATCCGGCTCCACCGGAGCGCAACCCGCAATAGTAGTCGAACAGCTCGTCCGCCCGTTCAACCGCAATATCGACGCGGGCATCCTGCAAGAGGGAGACAAGGTCGTATGCAGGGTGTCCAAGCACGCAATCCTGTGTGTCAATGAGTCCTACACGGCGTATTCCAGCGCGGTCCGGGAGCCACAGAAGATTTGGCGAGTGGTAGTCGCGAAGCGTCCAACCCGGGTTCTTTGGCACAGCTAGGGGAAAGACTTCAGACCAAAGCTCGGCGAACTGGCCATGGATGGATATTGGCGCGGGAGTGCCCCGCATATGGGGCCAAAACCACGATGGCAATAGATCGGTTTCGGCCAACTGGGCGGTTTCGTCATAGGGAGGGACATGATGGGTGCGCCCGTTGCCGATGGGAACAGTGTCCGGCCAATCCCGTTTCGCCATGTCCGCAAGCAATTCAACGGCAGCCTTCATGGGCTCCCGCATGTCATGGCCCCGACCGGCCATGTGCACGAAAACATTCCGGCCCAAATCTTCGATGATCGCCAAACCGCCTGAAATGTCGAAGGCGTGAACAAGCGACGCGCTGTAGCCTATTTCGCCAAGCCGGGTGCTGACGGCCACCACGGCTCCGATATTCTCTGCCAGATGCGCCACGGCGCTGTAGGGCCTTGTGTCGCCAAGGGACGGTCCATCCGGCCGCGCCGGCATATCCATCAGGACGACAGTTCCATCGCCCTTATGGAGCAATTCGAATCGCCGGAAGGAGGCGTCTCCTTCAAAAAAGGTTCGCGCGGCACCTTGCCATGCTGTCGTGGCGATGAAGGCCTTGATTGTCTCATTCCGCTGCAACGCCCGCTGCCATGTTCCTTGGCCCGCGATCCGCAAAGTCCGGTTCGTTCCCCTGCCTGAAATAGCGATTGTCAGAATATTCGGCCATCTCACCGGGCCGAGGCGCTCTGGCCATTCTATCAAAACCACATGGTTGCTTATGAGGTCGTCCAGCCCGAGTTCATCGATCTCGGCTGGCGAATTTATCCGGTAAAGATCGGCATGAACAACCGGCAGGCGGGTTCCGTCATAGGTCTGCATGAGAGTGAATGTCGGACTGGGAATATCGAAAGCCGTCCCCTCCCGGGCAAGTCCCCGGATGAAAGCGCGCGCAAAGGTTGACTTGCCACTGCCGAGTTCGCCGTGGAGAAATATCGCGGTGCCAACGCTTGCCAGCAGCGATAATTCCGCCGCCAAGAGCTCAAGCTCTTCCGGTGAGTGAATATCGCGCACGACAGCGAACTGCGAATCTTCAGGCGATCTTGCGGGCATCATGAAGTGGCGCCTGGAAACGGCCCCGCGAGCGGGGGCCTTCTATGGGGAAGGTGCAGAGCACCGTGGTGCCCTGATTGATTTTCGACAGCAAGGAAACATTGCCATCGTGCAACTCTACGAAGCTCTTGACGATGGCCAGCCCCAGCCCCGGCCCCCTGTGCCCACCAGGCACGGGGCGCGATTGAAAACGTTCGAAAGCCCGCTTTTGGAAGTCGGGATCGATACCCCGGCCCGCGTCGGACACCCACATCTGAAGAGTAGCGCCGGCGCGGCGGGCGCCGATTTTCACGATTCCGCCAGCGCTTGAGAAGCCAATCGCATTGGACAAGAGATTGAAGACGATCTGTTCGATCCGCTGCGGATCGGCGATGAAGGACGCCACATTCTCGGCAACCTCGATGTTCAGCGTGAGGTCGCGCCGTTCGATTGAGGTGGACAGTTTTTCGGCAACCGCTTGCAGCAGGGCAGAGACCTCGATCTGTTCGAGGTTCAGTTCCATGGCGCCGGCGTCGATCGCCGAGAGATCGATGATGGCATCGATTATGTTCTTCAGCTCTTCCGACGACTTCCGGATATCGAGGACATATTCCCGTTGTTTGGCCGAAAGAGGGCCTGCGATGCCCATTTGCAGGCTCTCGGCGAACCCTAGGACGCTCGTCAGCGGGGTGCGGATTTCGTAAGACACATTCGACAGGAACATGTTTTTAAGGCGATCCGCGGCCTCCAGAGCGTCGGCGCGGTCGCGAAGGGCGCGCTCCATGCGGGCCGAGGCGGAGATATCGGAAAAGGTCAGAAGTGTGTTGCCGTCCGGCAGGGGCACTGTTGCATATTGCAGGACCCGGTCGCCCGTCATGAGCTTGCCAGTTACTGGGTTCCGTTCCGTATCGAGACGGGTGACGCCCAGCTTGACTTCGTCCCACGCCGTAGCGGCCGCCTCGGACTGGCCGCCGCGCTTGGCCAGGCTATCGACATGGGGTTCCTGTTCGAGCATGGAGATTTCGAAATTCCAGAACTGGGCAAAAACGGGGTTGAACAGCTTGAGCCGGCCGTCGGAACCAAACAATGCGACACCCTCCTCGAGATTGTCGAGGGTTTCGCGCTGGACGCCGATCAGTTCGTTGTACCGGCTTTCAAGCTGGATTTCCTTGGTGGCGTTTTCATAGAGGTA
>JACMJT010000561.1 GCA_014380505.1 Hyphomicrobiales bacterium
CTCGTCGGCCAGCACGATCTCGATTTTCACCTTGGGCAGGAAGTCGACGACATATTCAGCACCCCGGTAAAGTTCCGTGTGGCCCTTCTGTCGGCCGAAGCCCTTGGCCTCCGTCACTGTAATGCCTTGCAGGCCGACGCCCTGCAGCGCTTCTTTCACTTCATCGAGCTTGAACGGCTTGATGACGGCTTCGATCTTCTTCATGTGTTCTGCCTTGTTTGCCGGTTGACGATTGCAGGAGCCGTGCCAGTTACTACACGAAAGGAATTCAACGGGTTAGGGACGCGCGTGGCGGTTTACACTGATAGACTGTCAGGCGACTGCACGATTTTTAGGCAGGCGACTTCGCATCATTGAGCCATGAGCGAACCTCGTGGCCGCGCAACTGCTGGAAGAACGCCTGCCCGAAGCGGGCGAAGTGAAAGATAAAGCTCGCCAATGCCCATCCAGCCACAGCGAGGAAGCCCAGATCCGGACGCCCGAAGAGAGTTCCAACCGTCAATATCGCAATATTCACATTGCGGCGGGTGGTGATCTGCCGGAACACAAAATCGATGGGCTGCCAGATATGGATATAGATGGTGAAGCGCGCGACGAACAAAGCTTCGACGCCGCGCACCAGCCAGTAGAGCGCCATGATGCTCCAGAAAGCGGGCCAGCCCCAGGTTTGAAAAGGCTCCGTCGTTGCAAAGCCGCTGCCGAGGAGGCCGGCGAACCATGCAGCCCACCAGAAGGGCGGCGATATGAGATCGATGCCGTGATCGAGCAGATGACCGGCGCGAGACGAGGTGATGGTGACGCGAGCGAGCTTGCCATCGACCGTGTCCAGAAAGGCCATGACATAGGCCGAGGCGAGCCCCCCCCAAAAATGGCCAAGCCAGAACAGGACGAAAGTTGCCAGAACGCAGGCCAAACCAACGAGGGTAATGACGTTGGGCGAGATGCCGCGCGCCGCCAGCGCCCGCACCACGTGGAAGGCCGGAATGGGCCACAGATATTTGGTGATGAAATCCGTGGCGCCCTTGTAGGCCGAGCGGAAGAGGGCACGCTCCACCCCGTCGCGGCTGGCATTGTTAAGCTCCGCGGCAACGGGTGGTTCCCGTTTGCGAAGTTTGCGTTCATAGGCGCCGCCGATTTCCGCCGCACTGCCCACTTTGAAGCCCACAAGCCATGACGGGCGTCCGGACGGCTGAGTGGTGAGTAACTGGATGGCCTCGCCCAGTTTTTCCACCGGCACGAAGGCTGCGGCATAAACATGGCCGTTGCCCGAGGGCTGCCGCAATACCTGGCTTCTGGCGGCTGTGAGCGCGTGTAGAATCCGCTTCTCGATCACCCAATCGCTGCGCACCACAAGCGCATCGGCGCCCGCCGGCGAGCCGTTTAGAGAAGCATGAAAACGAAACGGTATCCCACCCTCGAGACTGCGGCGCAGGCGCTCGGCCTGGGGCAAGCTAAAGGCTGAAGTTTCGCACGTTCCGACCACATAGACATCGATGGGAGACGGCATATTGATTTCCGCAAAAGCAGGTTGGCGCTGTGCTAGAGGCTGGACAATGGACGGGTCAACTGGAATCTTGAGTGAGTCATGAGCGGGGATCAACCTCTCATCTGGGTGCTGGAAGGAGAAAGAGCTGGCGACAATGCGCAAGCTCGCGAACTGGCGGCGCGCGTGGGCGGGAGGATCGAAAGCCGCAGGCTTCGTTACAGGCACCGGCTCCGCAAGGTGCGGAATTTTCTGTTAGGCGCCAGCCTTGTAACACTGGACCGCGAAGCTTCCGACCCGCTGGCCGCACCCTGGCCCGATCTCGTCATCGGCGTGGGCCGCCGCAGCGTGCCGGTGGCGCGCTGGATCCGCAAGCAGTCGGGCGGCGCTACGCGCCTCGTGCAGATCGGCAGGCCGAGGGCGCGGCTCGATCTCTTCGATCTCATCATCACCACTCCCCAGTATGGCCTGCCTGCCGCGCCCAATGTCATAGAACTGGCCTTGCCCATCACCCCACAGCCTCCTGCGTCGGTTGCCGAAGACGAGGGCTGGCGCGACATGCTGGCGTTGCTTCCGGAGCCAAAGATCGCCGTGCTGGTGGGCGGGCCGATGAAACCGTTGATGATGGGGCAGGCAGAAATCGCCAAGCTTGCCCGCGATGCCTCGGCACTTGCACAAAGGCTTGGCGGATCGTTGATCATCATCGGTTCGCCACGCACGCCAGCGGGGCTGGTAGAAAGCATGGCTGCGGAGCTGACTGTTCCGCACCGGGTTTTTCCATGGACGAAAGGCGCACCGAACCCCTATCGGCCGATGTTGCGGATTGCCCATCAGTTCATCGTGACGTCCGACAGCGTGTTGATGCTGACCGAAGCATTGGGCACCGGAAAACCCGTCGATGTTTTCCGGTTGCCCGCAGAAAAACGCCGTAGGCTGCCGCTCCGCCGCTGGCCGTTCTCCACGCTGGTGCGCATGGGACTGCTGTCCACGAAGCGCAATGTCGATGCGTTCATTGTCAGGCTTGCCGCCGCCGGGCATGTGGGTGTGGTCGGTGTTGAAGCGAGAGGGCGTAATCGGCTGAGCCGCGATGATGATCGTGCTGTGGCCCGAATCAAAGCGCTGCTGCTCCACCATGAATGAGCTCCTTACTCCTGCCGAAATGTATAAAGCCGACGCGCTGGCAGTTCAGGCGGGGGGATCGTCGCTGACGCTTATGGAAATTGCGGGTCGCTCCGTGGCTGAGGAAATCGTCCGGCGTTATGGAGCACGACCAACGCTGGTCGCCTGCGGTCCCGGCAACAATGGCGGCGATGGTTTCGTGGTGGCGCGTTATTTGAAGGCATGGGGCTGGAATGTGCGCGTGGGACTGCTGGGAAATCGCGCAAACCTTTCCGGCGATGCGGCCGCGATGGCGGTAAAATGGAACGATATTATCGAGACAGGAATCGAAATCACGGGCGCGGAGTTGATCGTCGATGCCCTGTTCGGCGCGGGGCTTTCACGGGATTTTCCGGGAGCGTTGGCAGAGGCCATTAATGACGCGGGCGTTCCGGTCATCGCCATTGATGTGCCTTCGGGGCTTGACGGCGCAACCGCCCGCCCGCGTGGAGCATCCGTCAAAGCCAATCTGACTGTCACGTTCTTTCGTAAGAAGCCGGGCCACGTTTTGATGCCGGGGCGAATTCTCTGCGGAGAAACGGTTGTGGCCGATATCGGTATACCAGCCAGCGTGCTCAACGAGATCGGGCCAACGCTCGTCGAGAATTTTCCGCCAGCCTTGCCAGTGCCATCGGCGGCGGGCCACAAGTATGAGCGCGGCCACGCGGTGATCGTTTCGGGCGGCCCGCTCAACACCGGTGCGTCGCGGCTTGCGGCCACGGCGGCTCTAAAAATTGGAGCAGGGCTTGTCACCATCTCGGGCTCAATGGCAGCCCTTATGGTTCACGCGGCCCACGTCACTGCGATTATGCTTTCAGATGATGAGTTGCCCGTGCTCTTGGCCGACCGCCGGAAGAACGCCGTCTGCATCGGACCCGCGGCTGGCGTAGGCCCTGAAACCGCCGCCAAGGTGCAAACCGTTCTGGCAAGCGGGGCTAACACCGTGCTGGACGCCGATGCGCTTTCCATTTTTTCCGGCAATCCCGGAACATTGTTCGCCGCCATCGCAAATATACCGGCCCGAACCGTTGTGATGACTCCCCACGAGGGTGAATTCTCCCGACTGTTCAAGGATTTGAGAGCGGAAGATGAACCGAAACATGAGCGTGTCCGTGCCGCCGCGAAACGGTCCGGCGCGGTAATCGTTTTGAAAGGCGGCGATACGGTGATCGCCGCACCCGATGGCCGCGCCGCCATCAATACCAATGCCCCTCCCTCATTGGCGACGGCGGGCTCAGGCGATGTGCTGGCGGGACTGGTGACAGGGCTTCTGGCGCAAGGCATGGGTGGTTACGAGGCCGCCTGCGCCGCCGTCTGGTTCCATGGCGAGGCCGCAAACCGCCATGGACCGCAGGGTTTGACTGCGGAAACCCTGTTGGACTGGATTGGCAAAACCGCATGAACCGGCCCCTGTTGTTGCTTCTTGGAACGGGAGCCGCGCTTGGCCTCAATTTTCCAATCGGCAAACTGGCTATGGCTGCGGGCATCAACCCGGCTCTTTGGGCCGCCATAATCTCCCTCGGTGCGGGGCTTGCCATGTTGATCGTGGCAGGCATGGCCGAACGCAACCGGACCAATGGCGCTTCTGTTTTGCAGTTCGCCATCCTATCCGGCTTCATCTCTTACGTCGCACCCAACTTCATCACATTTTCGGTGATCCCGAAGATCGGCAGCGGATTGGCGGCGATCATGTACGCGCTGTCGCCAGTGGTTACAGCACTCCTTTCAATCCTTCTGCGGGTGCGGCCGCCGAGTCTTCTGGAGGTGATCGGCATCGCATTTGGATTGGCTGGCGCCATCATCATCATCGTTTACCGGAATGCGGATTTTTCCCCAGCGAGCTTGCTCTGGCTTCTGGCGGCCCTGCTGATTCCGGTGTTTCTCGGCGTCGGCAATATCTATCGCACGCTTGCCTGGCCCGAAGGGGCCAGTCCCCGGTGGCTGGCGGCCATGACCAATCTGGCCGCAGTGCCGCCGCTCGTGCTGGCGGCCGTTGTAACGACCGGCACTCTCGATCTCGCACCGCTCGCCACCGTGCCCGGGCTTGTTGCCCTGCAAATCGCGGTGTCGACAGTCATGTTTCTGATGTTTTTCCGGTTGCAACAGCTAGGAGGGCCAACCTATCTGAGCCAGATCGGCTATGTCGCCGCCGCCGTTGGGGTGGTGATCGGCGTGGCTTATCTGGGCGAGTCCTATCCGGTCAGCGTCTGGCTTGGAGCAGGAGTAATCGCCTTCGGCATCGCGCTTTCGACCCTGGCCCAGATCCGGCAAGCAAAGCCTTCCATTTGATCGCTGGCATCCCCATAAGCCCTCTGCTATAGACCGCGCCGATTGAGAATGGCCCGGAGCCAAAGGC
>JACMJT010000074.1 GCA_014380505.1 Hyphomicrobiales bacterium
CATGTAGCGCACGCGGATGCCTTGCTCGTGCATGTATTCGGTCAAATCCTCGGCCATGCGCTTGGTGAGCACGGTGACGAGGGTGCGATAGCCCTTGAGCGCCACCTCGCGCACATCGGCGATCAGGTCGTCGACCTGGGTTTTCACGGGGCGGATGACGACGGGGGGATCGATGAGGCCGGTGGGGCGGATCACCTGTTCGGCGAAGACGCCATCGGTCTGCTTCATCTCCCACGGGCCGGGTGTCGCTGAAACGCAGATGGTTTGGGGCCGCATGGCGTCCCATTCCTCGAAGCGCAGCGGGCGGTTGTCGATGCAGGAGGGCAGGCGGAAGCCATATTCGGCCAGCGTCGCCTTGCGGTTGAAGTCGCCGCGGAACATGCCGCCGATCTGCGGTATGGAGACATGGCTTTCATCGACGAAGACCAGGGCGTTGTCGGGGAGATATTCGAACAGCGTCGGCTGCGGCTCGCCGGGTTTGCGGCCGGTGAGATAGCGCGAATAATTCTCGATGCCGGCGCAGGAGCCCGTCGCCATCATCATCTCGATGTCGAACATGGTGCGCTGTTCGAGGCGCTGGGCCTCGAGCAGGCGGCCGGCGGCGTTGAATTCGGCGAGGCGGATGACCAGGTCGTCCTTGATGCGGCGCACCGCCTGTTCGAGCGTCGGCTTCGGCGTCACGTAGTGGGAATTGGAATAGACCTTCACCTGTTCCAGTTCGGCGGTCTTCTGCCCGGTCAGCGGATCGAATTCGGCTATGCCTTCGATTTCATCGCCGAACAGCGAGATGCGCCAGGCGCGGTCTTCGAAATGCGATGGGTAAAGTTCAACGGTATCGCCGCGCACCCGGAAGGTGCCGCGGATGAAATTTCCGTCGTTGCGCTTGTAATGCAGCGCCACGAGATCGGCGAGCAGGCGGCGCTGGGGAATGCGCTCGCCTTTCTTGATGGAAAAGGCCATGGCCGAATAAGTTTCCACATCGCCGATGCCATAGATGCAGGACACGCTCGCCACCACCACCACGTCGTCGCGCTCCAGCAGGGCGCGGGTGGCCGAGTGGCGCATACGGTCGATTTGCTCGTTGATCGAGCTTTCCTTCTCGATATAGGTGTCGCTGCGCGGCACATAGGCTTCCGGCGTGTAGTAGTCGTAGTAGGAGACGAAATACTCCACCGCACTTTCGGGGAAGAAGCTGGCGAATTCGCCATAGAGCTGGGCGGCCAGCGTCTTGTTGGGGGCGAGGATGAGGGCGGGGCGCTGGGTCGCCTCGATGATCTTCGCCATGGTGAAGGTCTTGCCCGAGCCCGTGACGCCCAAGAGCACCTGGTCGCGCTCGTGCTCATTGATGCCCGCCACCAATTCCCTGATGGCCGTGGGCTGATCGCCCTTGGGCTCATATTCCGAGACAATCCTCAGCCGCTTGCCGCCATCGGACTTCTCCGGCTTCGGCGGCTTGTAGGGCGTGAACGTAGGAAGGGGCGCAAATTCCGGGCGCAATTGGCCGAGCGCCCCCGGCGTGAAGACGGGGATGTTCGGGTTGATTTCCAAGGGCGCTTCGGCGAATCCCCCGTCCTGACGTGAGTGTCCCATGGCCCCCTATATAGTCACGGGCGCCCGCGCCGCAAAGGCGGACTGCTGACACCTTTTGTCAGCACAATGCCATCAACGGGTTTGTATACCGTCATGCCAGCCAGCCGCCCGTGAACCCGGCGCGCGTCAGGCCGCGGCGGATGTGCGGGTTGTTCCGCATTGTTTTCCACACCAACCCGGTGTTGTGATTCTCCAGCATGGCGACGATCGGCCCCTGATTGATGCCGAGATGATCCCCATCCACCCATCCCACGCCCGGGACGATTCCGCCGTGCCTGAGGCCTTTGGGCGTGGTCAGGCTTGGGTTGAAGGAATCCCGGAAACCATATTTCCCATAAATCCCCGAGCCGTAGCGCCGGTGCATCTCGGCGAGCGCGGGCACGACGATCTCCGGGGCGAATGCGATCGAGGCGGCGGCGGCGGTCGGTGCAAGCGTCCCGTCGTCGCGATCCATTGGCCCCCGCGCCGAATAACTGAAGAATTCGCGCTCACGTCCGCCGATCACCCGCTTGAAATCACCGGGGCCGTCGCAGGCGGTCAGGCCCCAGACATTGCGGCCATAGCCGGCCCAGCCGCCGGGGTTCTGGATTGCATAATTGCGCTGCGCAAAGGTCGCCCGCCTGCTGTTTTCGAAATAATCGAGCCCGCGCCTGCGCCCGTAGGCGTCGCGGATGCCGCGGAAATCAATCCAGACATGGCTATATTGGTGTCCGAAAAGCGGCGCGAAACCGATATGCGGTTCTCCGAAATGCGGTCCCCAGGAGAGATCGAACGTATCGGTCCAGCGCTGCCAGTCCGCGCCATCCAGCGAATGCGTGGGCGATCCGAGTGCGAGCACATAGAGCAGCAGGCTTTCGGTGTAGCGGTTCCAATCATGCGGAATATAGCCGGTCTCGGGATGCCAGCCCATTGAGACGAAGGGCGCTCGCGGACGAATCCAGGTCCAATCGACGCGGCCGTAGATCGCATTCGCGAGGCGGCGGATTTCGGCCTCATCAGGTTCATCGCCGTCGAACCAGCTCTGCGCGAACAGCATCCCGCCCAGCAACAGCGCGGTGTCAATTGTGGAAATCTCGGTTGTCTCGAAACGCATCCCGGTTTCCATCGACAGGAAATGGTAGAAGAACCCCATGTGCCCGGTCCGTCCGCGCGCCTCCGGTCCCTGCGGTGCATTGGCGAAGAAGCGCAAGGTCGCCAGTGTCCGCTCACGCGCGGCCGCACGGGTTATCCAGCCATTGGCCACGCCGATCGGATACGCGGTGAGCGCGAAACCGACAGCAGCGATGCTCGAGAAAGACTTGGTGGGCCAGCGATCGGGCGCGAGGCCGGTCTTAGGATCGGTTGTATCCCAGAAAAAGCAGAAGGTCCGCTGCTTGAGGTCCGCGTGGGAAAAGCCCGGCGAGGGGAGCACCGCTGCCCGTGCGTCCGTTGAGCGACCGGCGGCCAGTGCCGCCAAAGCCAGGCCAAGCATTTCGCGGCGGGTCGGCATAATCTATTCCTCGATACGCAAAGACCCGCTGCTGACAGTTCCGTCGAGACTACTGGTGGGCCACGGCGTAATCGCGGAGCACGTTGGCTTCCAGTTCCATGTCCTCAAGCCGGCTCTTGACCACGTCCCCGATCGACACGATGCCACGGAGCACTCCGTTGTCGGCCACGGGCACGTGGCGGATGCGGTGGAGCGTCATCAGCCGCATGACCTCGCTGATTGACGCGTCGGGCTTGCAAGTGAGCACGTTGCGCGACATCAGCGCCGAGACCGGCAGGTCGATGACGCCGGCGCCATGTTCGGTTAGGCCCTGCACGATATCGCGCTCCGACAGGATGCCTTCGATGCGGAGGCCCTCTCCGGTGACGACGATGGCGCCGATCCGCTCGAGGCGCAGGCGGTGGGCAGCGGTGCCGACCTTGGTGTCGGGTGCGATGGTGACGACCTTGTTGCCCTTGTGGTCGAGAATGCTTTGGATGCTCATGGCACACCTCGTCCTTGTCTTGGGATTGCGATCATAGCGCTTTCAGCATGTCATTTCCACGGCGATGGCAGGGGCGTTGCGGAGCGTCTGGTAGACTACGCAATAGCGCTCGGTCAGTTTTAGCAGGCTGGCGCGCTGCTCTTCGGTGATATCGCCCTCAAGGTCCAAACAGAGGCGGATGGCGCGGAAACCGACAGGCGCCTCGCGGTCGACGCCGAGGGTGCCGCGAAAGTCGAGATCGCCCTCGGCCCGCACCTTTGCCCCTTCGAGCGGAATGGCGAGTGCGGTGGCGACGGCGTTAAGGGTCACCCCGGCGCAGGCGACCAGCGCTTCGAGCAGCATGTCACCGGAGCAGGCGTGAAAGCCGCTGCCGCCGGTGGCCGGGTGCAATCCCGCTTCCACCAGGGCCCGGGCGGTGGCCACTGAACAGGTGACGCCTTCGCCCACGCGGCCTTCGGCTTTGAGGGTGATCAGCGCCTCGCTTGGGGCTTCGCGGTAACGGGCTTTGAGTGGGGCTTGCAGTGACTTGAGCTGTTCAGCGTCCATGATCGCGATCATTTCTTTTTTAGGGCGGGAACATTGGGGGCAAAAATTCATTCTAAGGGCGTCCAGCAACAAGGAGCAAGGACATGCCAAACAAACGCAAAAACATGCCCGACAACAGCCCGGATGACCGCGACATCGAGAAGGATATCCAGCGCGGCAACCGGAACCCGGGCGGCCAGGAAAACCGCCAGCAGGACCAAGGCGGACACTTCGGCGGCCAGCATGAAAGAGGCAAGCCTTACGATCCGGGTAATCGGCGGTAAACAGCATCCGGCAGGCGCCAGACTCCTGCCCCCTGACCGGGCCAAGGAACTTTTCTGAACCAATTGCGTTGCCTCTGTTGTGACCTTGCAGGGGAGGCAATCCATGTCGCGTGACAGAATCAACCGGCGCGGCTTTCTGACAGGAACCGTGGCGGCCGGATCGGTTGTGGCAATTGTCCCTTCCACGGCAAGGGAATTTTCCGGTGAAGTGCACTGGGAGCCCGGGGCAGCAAGTCCGCCGGTTTCTCCCCAACCAGGACCGCTCCGGTTTTTCAAGGCCGACGAATACTCCTTCATCGAAGCCGCCATTGACCGGCTCATTCCGCCCGACGACTGGCCCGGGGCGAAGGATCTGGGTGTCGCCCGGTTCCTCGACGACCAGCTAGCCGGTTCCTTCGGGCGGGCCGACGTTTGGTACATGCAGGGACCCTGGCCCAAGGGCCTCGATACCCAAGGCTATCAATCACGCCTTAATCCCGCCCAGCACTACCGCACCGCCATTGCGGCAATCGACGTCTACGCCCGCGAGAAGTTTAGCGGCAAACGGTTTTCGGAACTTTCGGTGGAGGACCAGGATGCTGTTCTCAAGGGAATGGAAAAAGGCGAGTTCGAACTCAAGGGAGCCGATGCCAAAACCTTTTTCGATCTTCTGCTCCAGAACACCATCGAAGGCTATTTTGGGGACCCTGTATATGGCGGCAACCGCGATATGATGGCGTGGAAAATGATCGGTTTCCCCGGTGCCCGCTACGACTATCGCCCCTATGTCAAGCAACACAACCAGAAGCTGGAGATCGAGCCGGTTTCGGTCGCGGGCACGGATTCCTTTGGCCGCCGCAAACCGAAAGAATAGGGGTCAGCCATGGCGAAGAAACTTCCTTCCGTCGATGTTGTCATCATCGGTTTTGGCTGGACCGGAGCCATCCTCGCACAGGAACTCGCGGAAGAAGGGCTGGAGGTTCTCGCTTTGGAGCGGGGTCTCTGGCGCGACACATCAACCGACTTCGGGGTGACCAACGTCCAGGACGAAATCCGCTATCGCTATCGCGGCGATCTTTTCGAGGCTCCATCGCGGAGCACGCTGACCTTTCGCAATGATCCCTCGCAACTCGCTTTGCCGATGCGCCGGCTTGGATCGTTCCTGCCCGGCACCAGCGTCGGCGGCTCGGGCGTGCACTGGAATGGCCAGACCTTCCGCTTCCTGCCCTCCGATTTCGTGGCGCGCTCGCACAATGAGGAACGCTATGGGCCGCTTCCCGAAACCATGACCGTGCAGGATTGGGGCGTCACCTATGACGAACTGGAGCCTTATTACGATAAGTTCGAATATATCTGCGGAATCAGCGGCAAGGCCGGCAATATAAATGGCAAGATTCAGGCGGGAGGCAATCCGTTCGAGGGGTGGCGTGCCAGGGAATATCCCAATCCACCGATGGATATGGTCTACGGCCCGGCGCTGTTCGCCGAAGCGGCGGCTGGGCTGGGCTATAAGCCGTTCCCCGGCCCATCCGCCAACATGAGCCGGGCCTACACCAACCCGCTTGGCGTCGGTCTTGCTCCCTGCACCTATTGCGGATTTTGCGAGAAATTCGCCTGCGGCAACTATTCCAAGGCGACGCCGCAGACGACGATCATCCCGGCGCTGATGCGCAGGGACAACTTCAAGCTCCGTACGGAAGCGGAGGTCTTGCGCATACTGACCGACAGCACCGGAAAACGCGCGACCGGAGTTGAGTATATCGATACGGAAGGCGAGATCTGGGAGCAGCCGGCCGAGATTGTCATCCTGGCCACCTACATCCTCGGCAACGTACACATGATGCTGACGTCTAAAATCGGCCAGCCCTACGATTATCAGACGGGCCAGGGTGTTGTCGGCAAGAATTACGCCTACCAGACCACCTCCGGCGTCGACCTTTTCTATGACAAGACGTATTTCAACGGGTTTGTCGGCGCGGGCGCCTGCGGCATGGTCGTCGACGAGTTCAACGGCGACAATTTCGATCATCCGGGGCTGGGGTTCATCGGCGGCGGCTATATCGCTCAATGGACGACGAACGCCCGGCCCATTGAGACGCACCCCGTGCCCGAGGGCACGCCGGCGTGGGGCGCCGCCTGGAAAAAGGCGGTGCGCGACAATTATCTCACCTCGACGTCGGTCGGCACCCATGGCGCGGTCATGAGCCACCGCGGCAACTATCTCGACCTCGATCCGGGCTATCGCGACATCTACGGCCGCCCGCTGCTGCGAATGACCTTCGACTTCACCGACAACGAACTCAAGATGTCGGCCTACCTGACCGAACGCGCCGTGGAGATCGCCAAGGCGATGAAGCCGCGCGAAATAAAAATCAGCGCGCGCGAAGGGCACTACGACATCGTACCCTATCAGTCGACCCACAACACGGGTGGAACGATCATCGGCGCAAATCCGCGTGAAAGCGTGCTCAACAAATATTGCCAGAGCTGGGATGTCTCCAATCTTTTCGTGACGGGTGCTGGCGCCTTTCCGCAAAATCCGGGATACAACCCGACCGGCACCGTTGGCGCGCTCGCCTACCTCACCGCCAAGGGCATTCGCGAACAATATCTCCGTTCGCCAGGACCGCTGGTTCAAGCGTGAGGAGGGCGATGAAACGTTCTCTCCTCTTGTCCGGATTATTCTTTCTGCTCGCCGCCTCAATCGCCCATGGCGATGAGAAGAGCTGGACCACGGTGCAGCGCGGCCTCTATCTCACCCGCGCCGGCGATTGCGTGGCTTGCCACACGGTGGACCCCGAAAAACCCTACGCGGGCAATTTTTCACTCGAAACGCCATTCGGCGATATCTATACGGCCAATTTGACGCCCGATCGCCAGACCGGCATCGGCACATGGACGCCGGACGATTTCTTCCGCGCCATGACCACGGGCCGGGAAAAGGATGGTTCGCGGCTCTATCCGGCCTTCCCCTACACTCATTTCACCATCATCACCCGCGAAGACTCGGATGCGATCTTTGCCTATCTGCAAACGCTCGAGCCGGTAAACGAGCGCGTGCGCGAGCCAGACTTCATGTGGCCGCTCAATTGGCGATTCGTGACGTGGGGCTGGAACCTCATCAATTTCGAGCCGCAGGCTTTCACACCCGAGTCCAATAAACCGGATGAATGGAATCGCGGAAAATATCTGGTAGAGGGGCTGGCGCATTGCGCCATGTGCCATTCGCCGAAAAACATGCTGGGCGCGGAAAAAGACGGCGAAGATAGTTTCACCGGCGGCGATGTCGAGGGCTGGTGGGCCCCATCGCTGACGGGAGACAAACGCGATGGACTCGGGACTTGGACAAAACAGCAGCTCGTCGATTTTCTGAAGTACGGCCGCAACGAAAAATCCGCCGCCTTTGGTCCCATGGCGGACGTTATAAAGCACTCGACCCGGCACCTTCGCGACGAGGATTTGGCGGCGATAGCGGCTTACATCAAGGATTTACCGGCCCGCGCGCAAAGCGAAGAAAACGCGAACGGCGAGCCGGTGGAGAGTTCGGCTCAACGGGTGGGCGCCGAAATCTACGCTGCGCAATGCTCCGCCTGTCATGCGCCCGGCGGCGAAGGAGTGCCGACAATGTTCGCGCCGCTGAAAGGCTCGGCCCTTGCCCAATCGGCAAATCCGCTGACCATCATCCGGCTCATTCTGGAAGGGGGGCAGACGGCAGTCTCTGACAAATATCCGACGCCTCATGCCATGCCGTCCTTTGCCTGGAAGCTGACGGATGATGAAATCGCCGCGGTCGCGACCTATGTGCGAAATTCCTTCGGCAACCGGGCACCGGCCGTGAGTGCCGGGGAGGTTGCGGAGATTCGGTCTGCGCTCGATAATTGAGCAAAGACCGTTCCAATATCGTAGTACCCACCCATGAACTATCGCCACGCCTACCATGCGGGAAACCACGCCGATGTGTTGAAGCATGTGATTCTGGCGCGGGTGCTTGCGCATCTGAAGAAAAAAGAAAAACCATTCCACGTAATCGATGCCCATGCCGGTACCGGTGTGTATGCGCTTGACGGCGTTGAAGCCGGCAAGACGGGGGAGTGGCAGGGCGGCATCGGGAAAATGGCGGATCCATTTGCCGACGACGTCGAAACCCTGCTCATGCCCTATCGCGAGGGGATCACCGCTCTCAATCCGGGAGGCAGGCTCATCCGCTATCCCGGCTCGCCGTGGATCGCCGCACGGCTCATGGGCGATGGCGGCCGCATGGTGGCCAATGAACTTCACCCCGTGGACAAGGACCTTCTGGTGGAGTGTTTCCGTCATGACGCGCGGGTGCGGGTCACGGGTGTTGACGCCGAGATGTGCATCAAGGCCAATCTGCCGCCGCCGGAGCGCCGTGGCCTGGTGCTCATCGATCCACCCTATGAGCAACAGGACGAAGCGGACCGCGCGGTGCGCATGCTGGCTCAGGGATTGAAGCGTTTCGCCACGGGCTGCTTCATGCTGTGGTATCCGCTCAAGGCAGATGGGCTTGCCGATAGACTATGCGATGCGGCGCAAGCGCTTGCCGTGCCTGGAACTCTCCGGTGTGAATTGCGGGTGCGGGAATCTTTCAGGGAAGGCGGCCTTGCGGGCTCAGGGTTGGTGATCGTCAATCCACCGTGGAAGCTTGACAATGATCTCGCCCTGGTGATGCCAGCGCTAGCTCAGAGGCTCGGGCTGGGAAATTGGGGGCAGGGAACTGTGTCCTGGCTCCTGCCCCCGAAGTAACTCAGTTCGCCGCTGCGATGGCGGCCGATAGATCTTCGTATTCCTCGCAGGTGGTGCCGCAACGTTTTTCAATCTCGGCAAGCTCCGCCTTGGCGAGATCGATCCGGCCTGAGGCCACGTAGCCTTCGCCCAGATATTCGCGGGCAAGCACAAAGTCCGGATTGATGACAAGCGCCTTGCGATAATAGCTGATGCCGATTTCGAGGCGGCCCGACTTGCGGTGGCTATAGCCAACATAATTGAGAACGCGGGGATCGTTTTGGTTCTGGATGACGGCCAGAACCTCCAGAGCCCAGTCGTAGTGGCCCTCTTTCGCCAGGGCGCGGCCCTGCTGGTAAAGCTCTTCGTCGGGCAGGACGCCCGAGTTCGCCTTGACGCAGATTTTTTTCTTCGTCCCGTTCTCGACAACTTCCTTCACCACCTCACCCTTTTTGCATTTAAGTCCGGCGGGCGATGTGCCGGTGCCGCCGCCGCCGGCGGCGAGCGCTGCTCCGGAAAGGGCAAGCATTGCGGCAAATGTTATAGTTATGAAATCACGCATTTCGGTCTCCTGAACTCAAAGCCCCTGAGGGCGGGCGTACCACAAAGGCCGGATGAACGGCAAATAACATTCGCGTTCAAGCTGGGCTCAGGCAACTCCTGCCATACCTGCGCCATCGATCGGACATGATCGCAACCAAACAGGAGAGAAACATGACCAGGACCTTACGCACCAGCTTCATCACCATCGCGTCTGCCACAACTTTGGCAAGCATCGCCTTGTTTAGCCAGAGCGCTTCAGCCGCCACATCTAACACGCTATGTTCCGCCGCTTCACAGTCGGATAAATGCTGTGCCCGCTTGGGAAACAACGACAGCACAGGTTGCCGCGAAGCGCGTATCCGGATGAGGCAAGTCCGCCTTGCCGAGCAGCTGAAAGAGGGCGATGGCCGCGGCGGCGACAGTGGCCGCGGCGGCAGAGGCGGCGTGAAGTAAGCCTTCAAAATTTGAAAATGACGGCGACCGCCCGCCGGGACCAGTCCCGGCGGGTTTTCCTATGCAATTTCGGGAACGTTGCCGAGCGCCGCATGGTCAGACTCTTATCAACCGCAGCTAAACTATGAACCGCAACTAAACGCTCCGTTCAAACCTTGCTCATATAGTTCGTGCCATAACTACGCCACTGATCGAACATGATCACAACCACGTGCAACCATTAGGAGAGAGAGATGATCAGAATTTCACGTAACGGCTTTGCCGCACTTGCCTTCACTGCCATGGGCCTTGCCATGTTCAGCCAAGGCGCCCTTGCCACCTCGACCAAGAGCGGCAGTTGTTCCGCCCAATACGGCGGCGATGAAACCGCCTGCCAGAAGGCAGAAGATGGCGGTGGCGGCAAAGGCGGCCGGGGCAGCGGGCGCAAATAATTATCCAAGATTTGAAAATGACGGCGAGCGCCGCCGGGAATGGGATTCCCGGCGGATTATGGTTTCCAATCGTAGATCCAACGGTTGCGGTCGAGAATCCAGTCCGGCCCGAGACATCGTAAAAAAGCGTTGCGCGTCTGGGCCGTGAGACCGCGGGCGTGATAGATACGCCCGAGACGGCGCGCCTCGCGCTGGATACGGGCGGTCCGGGGCTGGCGTAATTGGGCGTAGATCTTAAGCGCGGTTGCGATACCGGAATTTATCGAGACGCATTTCGCCAATACACAAGCATCCTCCAGCGCCATGGCGGCACCTTGGGCAAGATAGGGCAGGCTGGGGTGGGCAGCATCGCCGATCAGGGCAAGGTGGCCATCGGTCCATGACTGTGCCGGTTGGCGATCCGACGCGGCAAATTTCATCCAGGCATGTACAGAGGCAAGCAATCCGGCCAACGGATCGGCGGCGTGGGGAAAACCATTCACAACTTCCGCCTTTCCGGCAGGTTGGCCCCAGCCATCCTCTTCCGGGCCTGGGCTGTCGAGCGCTGCAACAATATTGAACTGCCTCCAGTTGCTCACCGGGTAATGCACAACGTGTCCACCGGGATAGAGCCACAGGGTCACGCAGTCGGCGGCGATGGCGAGCGGAATTTTGTCGAATGGCAGGAGCGCCCGGTAGACGGCATGGCCACGATAGGAGGGCTCGCCATCAGCCACAGTGGTCTCGCGGATACGGGAGCGGATTCCATCGGCGGCGATGACGGCAACACCTTCGGCGGCAGTGCCATCCATAAAATTTAGGCGGGCGCCGTTGCTGGAATTTTCCGCATTTTCAACCGCCTTGCCAGTGTGGAGTGTAATGCCGGATGTAGCTTGTGCCGTTTGCAGAAGTCCGTGCAAGAGATCGGCGCGGTGGGCCGTGAGGTAGGGCGCGCCAAATCGCGCCTCAAAAAGTTTCCCCAGCTTGATCCGTTGCACAATTGCGCCCGAGCGCCCGTCGCGGACGTGGATTTCGGAAGGAATGACGCACTGGGGTTCGACCGCGTCCCAGGCGCCCAACAGGCGCAAGCAGTGGACGGCATTGGGGCTAATTTGCAGACCGGCGCCCGCTTCTTCGAAGGACGTGGCGCGCTCGAACACGTCCGCGCTCCGGCCTTGGCCAGCAAGCGCCAAGCTCGCAGCGAGCCCAGCGATGCCACCACCGGCGATGAGAAACGGTAGATCATTCATGGCCCATGATGGCATATTTCACGCGGTTCTGATGAGACTTGCGGCGAGCCATGGCAGGCTTTAGGACTGCACCCGCTTTTCCCACAAAGGTCTTCCGCCATGGGGTTCATTTCCGACGCGCTCAATCGCATCCAACCGTCCGCCACCATCGCCGTTTCCGGAAAGGCGATGGCGCTGAAGGCGGAGGGCCGCGACATCATCGGGCTGGCGGCGGGTGAACCTGATTTCGATACGCCGGACAACATCAAGGAAGCTGCAATCGCCGCGATCCGCGCGGGACATACAAAATACACGGCCGTCGACGGCATACCCGAACTGAAAAAGGCGATCTCAGCAAAGTTCAAGCGCGAGAACGGTCTCGACTACAAGCCGTCGCAGGTGTCGGTCGGCTCCGGCGGAAAGCAGGTACTGTTCAATGCGCTGATGGCCACGGTGAACCCCGGCGATGAAGTGATTGTCCCCGCGCCCTATTGGGTGAGCTATCCCGACATCGTCATGCTGGCGGGAGGCAAACCGGTCTTCGTGAATTGCACGCTGGAGCATGGCTTCAAGTTGCAGGCGGCGGCGCTTGAAAAGGCGATAACGCCCAGGACCAAGTGGCTGATCCTCAATTCGCCGTCGAATCCGAGTGGTGCGGCTTACTCGCGCAGCCAGCTCAAGGCCGTGACCGACGTGCTGATGAAACACCCCCATGTGTGGGTGCTCACCGACGACATGTATGAGCATCTCGTCTATGACGATTTCGAATTCACCACGCCCGCCCAGATCGAGCCTAGGTTATATGACCGCACGCTCACCATGAACGGCGTGTCGAAGGCCTATTGCATGACCGGGTGGCGCATCGGCTATGGCGCGGGGCCGGAGAATTTGATCAAGGCCATGTCGAAACTGCAATCGCAATCGACGTCCAATCCATCCTCGATTGCGCAATGGGCGGCAGTTGAAGCACTCAATGGCTCGCAAGATTTCATCGCCGCCAACAACAAGGTGTTCAAGGAAAGACGCGATCTGGTGGTCTCGATGCTCAATCAGGC
>JACMJT010000562.1 GCA_014380505.1 Hyphomicrobiales bacterium
AAGCCTCCTCAACACCATCGTTGCCCAGCTCGACGACGCCAAGGCCGAGGCTGTCATCACTATCAGCCTCGATGGCAAGACCGCGATCGCCGACACCATGGTGGTGGCGTCCGGCCGGTCCAACCGCCATGTCGGCGCCATCGCCGGTCAGCTGGTCGAAAAGCTGAAGGCTTCGGGCCACAAGAACCTGCGTGTCGAAGGCCTGCCCCAGTGCGACTGGGTTCTGGTCGACGCGGGCGATGTGGTGGTGCATGTCTTCCGCCCCGAGGTCCGAAGCTTCTACAATCTGGAAAAACTCTGGTCCGAACACGCACCGCAGGAACGCATCGCTGTTTAGGCCATGAAGCTATCGGTCCTCGCCGTGGGCCGCCTGAAGGCTGGGCCAGAGAGGCTGCTGGCCGAGGATTATAAAAGCCGCATTGAAGAGATCGGCCCCAAGGCCGGGATTATGCGGTTTAGCGTGGCCGACACTGCCGAATCCCGAGGCCAGACGGCGGCGGCGCGTGTGAAAGAAGAATTGCAGTTCTTCACGAGCGCCTTGCCGCCACGCGCCTTCACCATTGTGCTGGACGAACGGGGGAAGCCGCTGGCCAGCCTCGCTTTCGCCGATCTCCTGCGCCGCCACATCAACGGTGGAACCGCTGAACTCGCCTTCCTGATCGGCGGACCGGACGGTCATGCGCCACCCACCCGGGAAATGTCCGGCCTTCTTCTCTCTTTGGGGCCGATGACCTGGCCGCACCGGCTGGCCCGCGTCATGTTGTTTGAACAAATTTACCGGGCGGTGACGATTATGGTTAATCATCCCTATCACCGGCCGTGATCCGCGAGATGCCAGGGCCGCAATTCGACCATTCGGGGCTCTTATACCTTGCAAATCCGATGACATATGCCTCCGCTCCATGGCTGGCTGCACTTGCCGCCTCGCTCCTGCTGGCGGTTGTGGCGGCGCGGGCGGAAACAGCGGATCAGGCGCAAGAGCTTTCGACCGTCGAACAGCAACTGCAATCCTCCAAGGCCAACCAGGAAATCATCGCCGCCGGCATCGATGCGGCGATCCGCGAGCAGGAGGAAATATCGGCCAAGCTGGTGGCGATTTCCCAGCGGATTCAGGCGGCGGAAACCTCGATCTCCGGCAGCGAAGAGGAACTCCTGAAACTCAACAGGGAACAGGTGACGATCCTTGCAAGCCTCGGCGAGAAGCAGGACGTGCTGTCGGAACTGCTGGCGGGCCTGCAGCGTCTGGAGCAGAACCCGCCACCGGCCCTTGTGGTCGAGCCCAATGACGTGCTCGCGGCACTCCGCGGCGCCATGATGTTCGGCACCATCGTGCCCGAACTTCGCGAAGAAGCGGACGGGCTCGCTCGCGATCTCGCAAGGCTCGAGCAACTCAGAGGCGCTATCACCACCCGGAGAGTTGCGATCCGGGCCGAGATCGCGGGCCTCGAAGCGTCCCTCACGGATTTGACCCGCCTCATCGAGCGCAAGAAGGAACTGGTGGTCTCCGGCAACACGGATCTGGCAAGCGAGCGTCAGCGGGCGCGGCAACTGGCGGGGCAGGCCAAGAACCTCAAGCAACTGATGGAGAGCCTGGCCGCCGAACGGGCGCGGACCGAGGCCAAGAGGGTTAAACAGGCCGCTGCGGAAGAAATCTCGCGCCGGAAGAAGGAGGCGGCTCTGCGCCAGCCTCGCATGGCCTTCGCCGGTATCCGGGGCAAACTCGCTTTTCCGGCGCAAGGCCAGATTATCAAGCGGTTCGGGGAGGGCGACGGGCTTGGAGGCAGCATTCTGGGCACGGCGATCGCCACCCGCGACAATGCCCAAGTCACCGCGCCCGCCGACGGGCATGTGGAATTCGCCGGTCCGTTCCGCTCCTATGGCGAAGTGCTGATTCTCAATCCGGGCGGGGGCTATCATATCCTTCTGGCGGGAATGGGCACCATCACCGCCGGGACCGGCGAATTCCTGCGGGCGGGGGAACCTGTGGGCCAGATGGGCAGCGGCCCATCTTCGGTCACACTTTTGGGTGAAGGGGTACCGGACAGCCGTCCCGTGTTGTATATAGAGTTCCGTAACAATACCGAGGCTATCGATTCGGGTCCGTGGTGGATCGGCGGCATGAAAGAGGCACGTGGATGACGATGAAAGCTCAGACTAGCAGTCAAATTCGCAGTATCGGCCTGGTTCTGGCGGGCGCGGTTTCGGCCAGCGTGTTGTGGCACGCCTTCGGCAGCGCGGACGCGGCCTCCAATGCCGATACCTACAAGGCGCTCCATCTCTTCGGCGATGTATTCGATCGCGTCCGGGCCGACTATGTCGAGCAGCCCAACGAGAACGAGATGATCGAGGCCGCCATCAACGGCATGCTGGCTTCCCTCGACCCGCACTCGAGCTACATGAACGCCAAGCAATATGAGGACATGAGCGTTCAGACGCGGGGCGAATTCGGCGGCATCGGCATTGAGGTCACCATGGAAAATGGCCTCATCAAGGTGGTCTCGCCCATGGACGGAACGCCGGCCTCGAAGGCAGGAATCCTGACCAATGACCTCATCACCAAGATCGACGGCATGCAGGTTCAGGGCATGCTGCTCAACGATGCCGTCGACAAAATCAAGGGGGCCATCAACTCACCGGTTATTCTTACCATCCAGCGCGAGGGCAAGGAGCCCTTCGACCAGAAGCTGGTGCGCGACCGCATCCGGGTGCAATCGGTCAAGTCCAGCGTCGAGGCCGATGACATCGGTTATATCCGCATCGCATCGTTCTCCGAGCAGACGCAGGAGGGCCTGGAAAAGGCCATGGCCGAATTCAAGAGGACGCTCGGCGACAAGGTGAAGGGTTACATCATCGATCTTCGCAACGATCCGGGCGGCTTGCTCGACATGGCGATCTCGGTGTCAGACAGCTTCCTCGACCGGGGCGAGATTGTCTCGACGCGGGGCCGCCAACCCGACGAGGCCCAGCGCTTTGCCGCCCAGAAGGGCGATCTGGCCAACGGCAAGCCGATCGTCGTGCTGATCAACGGCGGCTCGGCTTCCGCGTCCGAGATCGTCGCGGGAGCACTTCAGGACCAGAAGCGGGCGACGCTTATCGGAACGCGGAGCTTCGGCAAGGGCTCGGTGCAAACCATTATCCCGCTGCCCGGACAGGGGGCGTTGCGCCTCACCACGGCACGCTATTATACGCCGGCGGGACGCTCGATTCAGGCGAGAGGTATTGATGCCACGATCGTCATCGAGCAGGAATTGCCGCCCGAGCTGCAAGGCAAGAATGTTTCCACCGAGGGCGAGGCAAGCCTCAGGGGTCATTTGACCAACGAGACGGACGGCGACGAGGGCGGCGGTTCCTCGGCCTATATTCCAGAGGACCGGACCAAGGATCTACAGCTCAAGGCCGCCGTCGATCTTTTGCACGGCGTCAAGGTTGTGACCAACGTCAAGCCGAAGGAAACAACATCGGCGATTGAAGACGGCAAAACGCAAACCACGCCGAACTGAGTTTACGGCATCGCATTCTCATCATGCCCGGGTTTGACCCGGGCATCTTCTTCGAGCGCCAAGGTTGGACGAGCCCGGCGGTTCGTTGGTTAACAGAACCTTAACGCTTGCCGCGCAAATCTGGCTCAAGACGAATCAAGAGGTGGCGCGTTTATGCCCCGTGACGAACTGCGGCAACCCCTGCGCAAGCGAAGCATGGCCGAACGGCTGTGGGCCAAACGTCCCAGCACCCTGATGCTTGCCTGCCTCATTGCGGCGGCGGGCTACGTCGGCGGCGGCGCCTGGATCGCCGGCATTCCCCACGAACTGGCGGGAGAACCTGTGGTTACGGCAGCGGTGCCCCCACTCGAAGACGTAAAAACAGCCACCATTGAACCCGCAAGCCCCGTGGAAGAACAGGCGGCGGAGGCTGAGGCCTCCTCCAGCGAAGAAGAAATCGCCGAGCCGCAGCCGGAGACTTATCGCGAGGAAGCGACGATCATCGTCTCGGGCCGCCGCCCGCTGAAGCCCGCGCCGTTGGCGCAGGTGGCCGAAGACACAAAAGAGGGGCCGTTACCGCGCATTTCCACCAGCGGCAAGAAACCCTTCGACGTCTATGCCCAGACCACCCCCATGGGTGTGTTGAACTCGGATCGGCCGCGGATCGCCATCGTGCTGGGCGGCATGGGCCTCAACGCCAGGCTCACCCGGAAAGCAATCAAGGAGCTTCCCGGCGATGTCACCTTCGGTTTCGCGCCCTATGGCGAAAACCTGCAAGAACAAGTGAATCGCGCCCGCGCTCAAGGCCACGAGATCTTGCTGCAATTGCCTATGGAGCCCCTGGGCTATCCCGCCAACAACCCGGGCCCCAACACACTGCTGGCGGAAGCGGCGGAGGCCGACAACCAGAAGGCGCTGCATTGGCACATGAGCCGCTTCGCC
>JACMJT010000563.1 GCA_014380505.1 Hyphomicrobiales bacterium
CTTTGTGGGCGTGGGCTTCAAGCTTTCTCTTTTCACCATCATCATCGGCCATTGCACATTCCTGTCTTGCTACGTCTATGTCATCGTGACGGCGCGGCTGGCGAGCATGGACACGACGCTTGAGAAAGCATCCGCCGATCTCGGGGCCGGGCCCTTAATGACGTTTCGGAAAGTCACGCTGCCGTTAATCATGCCGGGCGTCGTCGGCGGATTTCTGCTGGCCTTCATCATCTCGCTCGACGATGTGGTGATTACCTACTTCATCGCGGGCGTCGATACGCAGACGCTGCCGTTGTTCATCCTTGCCATGATGCGACGCGGCATACGCCCTCAAATCAACGCCCTTGCCGTGCTGCTCATTGTCTTTTCGTTCGTTGTGGCCAGTGCCGGACTCTATCTCAGATCCAGAAAAACTTAACAAAGGAGGAAGTCATGAAGTGGTTCAAGAGTTTGTCGTTATCATGTGTTGCAATCGCCTCACTGGTGGCGGTCGCCGCGGGTCCCGCTGACGCAGCCGGTGAACTGCATCTTTACAACTGGGGTGAGTACATCAATCCGGAAGTGATTGATAAGTTCTCCAAGGAATTCGACGTCAAGGTGTCGCTCGACACGTATTCGACCAACGAAGAAATGCTCGCGAAGATCCAGGCCGGCGCCACCGGTTACGACCTGATCTTGCCGTCGGTGCACATGAACGACATCATGCTGCAACTGGGCCTTCTGGAAAAAACCAACATCAACCAGGTCAAGGGATTCGAGAACATCGATTCTGGCGCCTTGCGTTCGAAACAGGACCCCAAGGCCGACTATTGCCTGCCCTACGCATGGGGCCCGGTCGGCATCTTCTATAACAGAAAGGTCGTGGGCGGCGATCTCAAATCCTGGAAGGAATTCTTCGATTTCGCCGCGAAAAATCCCGGCAAGATCACTTTGCTCGACGACCTGCGCGAGACGCTCGGCGTCGGGCTGATCATGAATGGAAAATCGGTGAATTCGCGCGATCCAGCCGACATCAAACTGGCCGAGGAGTTCGTCCTCAAACAAAAGCCCAATGTGGCGGCATTCCGCTATGACGTGATACCGCTGATCGAATCCGGAGACATGGCGGCCTCGCATTATTACGTGGGTGCGGTGCTCAACGTGAACAAGAACCCAGAAGAGCTGGGCTTCGTCATCCCTGAAGAGGGCGCCACCATGTATCAGGAAAACCTCTGTATGCTGAAGACCGCGCCGAACAAGGAGAATGCGCTGAAGTTCATGGAATATATGATGCGTCCAGACGTCTCGGCGTTGAACACGACGATGCTGACCAACGGCTCGGTAAATACCGCCGCCATTGAGCTGCTGCCGCCGGAGTTAAAAAGCCATCCGGCCACCAATCCGCCTCCGGATGTGCGTGCGAAACTGCAAATCTTCGAGGATCTGGGAGAGGATCTCAAAACCTATGATCGTGCCTGGTCGCGCGTCAAGGCGAACTGACCGCATAACCGGTCAAACTGCAACTAACCACCGCTCCGGCCCCGCCGGGGCGGTTTACGAGCTGGCAGGAGAAACAAATGGTTCAACGCAATTATCCCAGCGCGTTCATGCATCCGTTTTCCAACATTGCGACACTCGAGCAATCGGGACCGGTCATCGTGGACCGTGGCGAGGGCGTGTACATTTTTGACGATCAGGGACGGAAATACCTCGAGGGCAATTCCGGCCTGTGGAATGCCGTTCTTGGTTTTGACAACAAGAGGCTGATCGAGGCCGCGCAACGCGCCTATGCGAAGCTTCCGGCCTATCACGCATTCTTTGGCCGCGTCGCCCAATCGGCACTCGATCTCTCGGAGCGCATTGTCAAGCTTGCGCCAATGGAGGCCAACCGGGTTTTTTATGCAAACTCGGGATCGGAAGCCAACGATACGGTGGTCAAGCTGCTGTGGTTCCTGGCGGAGTCGGAGGGAAAACCCCATCGCCGGCTGCTGCTTAGCCGCAAGAATGCCTATCATGGCATGACCATCATGACAGCGAGCCTGACCGGCAAGGATTATGTGAAGTCAGCCTCCGGCCTGCCGCTCCCGGAAGTGCGGCACCTCACTTGCCCGCATCATTGGAGGGAAGCCAAAGCGAATGAAAGCGAGGGGGAATTTTCCGAACGCCTAGCGCTTGAGCTTGAGCAGACGATCCGCAACACCGGGCCTGAATTCATCGCCGGCTTCTTTGCCGAACCGGTATTGGGTGCGGGCGGCGTCATTCCTCCGCCCGAGGGTTATTTCCAGGCCATCCAGCCGGTGCTGCGCAAGTACGGCGTTCCCCTCATTGCTGATGAGGTGATCTGCGGTTTCGGCCGCACCGGCGAGTTCTGGGGATCCATCAAATACGGCATGAAGCCGGATATCGTGGTGGCATCGAAGGTCATCACCGCAGGTTTCTTTCCCATGGGCGCCATCATTCTCTCGTCAGAAATGACGGAACGCGTGGAAAAAGCCTCCGCGAAGTATGAGGAACTGCCCACAGGCTTCACTACGGGCGCACACCCTGTAGGCTGCGCCATCGCGATGGCATCACTCGACGAAATCCTTGACGGCGGGGTATTCGCGAATGTGAAGAAAGTAATTCCTGTATTCCAGAAGCACCTTGCAGCCATGGCCGATCATCCCATGGTCGGAGAGGCGAGAGGCGTTGGATTGATGGGTGGTCTTGAAATGGTCGCCAACAAGAAGACCAATGCGCCGTTCGCAGGCAATCTCGATGTGAGCGAGAGGGTTTCGCGCCAGGCCCTGAATAATGGCCTGATCTGCCGTCCTCTGGGGCAGGCGATCGTTCTTGCCCCGCCCTTCATCATTACCGAGCAGCAAATCGATGAGTTGTTCAGCATCCTGCGGCGGACGCTGGACGAAGTGTACTCCAGCGTTCAATCCAGAGCAGCGTGATAATGGCAAGATACAAACTCTCGGAGGAAGACGCTCAGTTTGCCCGCGAGTTCCTGGAAGAGCCCTTCGGTTACCGGAGTCCTGGCCTCCAGCGCGTGCTCAATGTCATGCGGGGGCAGGGGCCGGATGGAAAATATGTCATCATTTGTAAAGAACCCTACCGGCGC
>JACMJT010000564.1 GCA_014380505.1 Hyphomicrobiales bacterium
GCCGTTCTCGGCGGAGCCGCCGATCCATTGTGAATCGCCGATCAGAAGATCGCACAGCTTGCCGCCGGAATTGAGTTCATTGAGCACGCGGTCGGCGAAGTTAGGCCAGGGCACGAATTCAAACTTCATCGTCGTGCCCGATTGTTTTTCGAAATCCTTCGAAAGTTCAACCAGCGCGTTGGCTGGATCCCAGGCCGCCCAGCACAGGGTTAATTCCGCAGCCTGGGCCTTGGTCTGGCCGGCCGTGAACATAAAGCTGGCAGTGGCCAGCGCCGTCGCGGTTTTCAAGAACGTCTTCATGTGGTGTCCTCCCATTTTTGGACGCTCGCGCGGAACCGACGCTGGACCCGCCGAGGTATCCCGAACCATGACGGCGCAGGAATTTCTTGTTCAGTAGTTTGTTTAGTAATCACCATTTACTAAACAAGACAAGAGGGTCGCTGTGCAAGTGCGAGAAGACCTCTACCTCATGCCTTGCGAAGCCGTCATCAGCGTCGTCAGAAAAATCGAAACGGTGCCATGTATAGTCCGGTCGCCGCGATGGGACATTCCGATTTAAACTTGCTGCTTCTCTCAAAGATGTGGATTAAGTCCGGCAATTGTTCTGTATGATGAAGACATCCCCGGCGCCCAGCGAATAACTATGGAGGACCCGACAGTGCGAAAATTGCCCCCGTTGAATGCCATCCGTGTGTTCGAGGCTGCTGCCCGCAACCGGAGCTTCACCGCCGCCGCCAGCGAACTCTGCGTGTCGATAACGGCAATCAGCCATCACATCCGCCATCTCGAGGACACTGTCGGAGTGAAGCTTTTCGAGCGCCGGGGGCGAACGATCACTCTGTCGCCCACGGGCGAGCGGCTATATCCCATGCTGCGCGACGGGTTTGACCTGCTGGCAAATGCCTTTGCCGAATTCAACGAACGAAAATCCGGTGCGGCCCTGACGGTAACAACGACAGCCGCCTTCGCCGAGCGCTGGCTCATGCCGCGGCTGCCCGCATTCACCGCGATATGCCCGGACGTCGTTGTCAATGTCGACGCGTCCGAGGCTATCGCCGATCTCAGATCGGAAGGCATCGATATAGCAATCCGCTACGGCCCCGCCGCGAACTCGACCCAACAGGACGACATCCTGCTCGAGGACAAATACATGCCCGTTGCCGAAACTTCGCTCTGCCCCGATGGCCGCGAAGCCTCCATCGACGATTTTGCCGGACGTCCGCTGCTCGGCTATCGCTGGAAGAACGCGGCATTCGATGGCCCAACCTGGTCGAAATGGCTAAGCGCCGACGGGCGCAAGCCCTCGGGCGACTTCCGGGTATCGTGGTTCAGCGAAGAACATCTGGCGATCAACGCGGCGGAGCGCGGTTTCGGTCCGGTGCTGTGCAGCAACGTGCTGGTAGCGGACCAGTTGAGGGACGGCACACTGCGGCGCCTCGATGGGCCGGTTCTCAGCGGATTCAAATACCGCCTGCTCTTCGCCACCGCCAATACGCGCAAGCCCGCCAGGCTCTTCGCCGAATGGTTGCGAAATGAAGCGGCTGCAAGTGTCGCGGCGCACTGAACGGCTTAAGCCCCGTCAAAGGTGCGCGGGGCGAACATAGTAGGGAAGCTTGTCTTCGCGAGGCGTATAGGCGGCTTCGGCTCGCAGGCGATCGATGTGGGCGACGATGTCCTCAAGTGGCGCGAACCACACGCTTTTGGTTTTGAGGACATCTTCGAGCCAGCGTTCAACGACGCGCCAGCGGGCCAACCGGCCGGTCAGGAACGGATGCCAAATTCCCATCCAGAATCCGCCCGCCTCGTATTGCGCCTCGAACTCCTCGAAAGAGGCCTCCAGGCCCTTGGCCGGCGCCATGACCGGCATCATGTAGCCGATCTCGGAATAATGCGCGAAGGGCGGCCAATCGTCGGAGCCCCAATGCACCGGCATTTCGTAGAGCTCGCCCTTTTCAGTGCGCATCAGATAAGGGATGTCGTCGCCCATCAACGAGGAATCATACCGAAACCCGTGTTCCACCAGGAGGTCGATGGTTGCCTGGTTGGCGTTGTAGACGGGCGCGCGATAGCCTCGCGGCCTGCGGCCAGTTAATGCGACATGGATTTCGAGCGCGCGTTCGAAGCAGTGGCGCTGCTCGCTTGCACTGATCGCCGTGGGGTCTTCATGGAGATAGCCGTGGTGGCCAATCTCATGACCGCCGGCAAGAATTGCCTCGACCGCCTTCGGGTAGGTTTTCATTGTCCAGCCTGGACTAAAAAACGACTGGCGAAGGCCAAGGCGGCGATAGGTTTCCAGGATGCGCGGGACAGCGACCAGGGGACCGTACCGGCCCATGGTGATCGGATAAAGCCGGTCATGCCCATCGTGAGGGCGGGCAATGTGAATGAGACTGTCAGCGTCCATGTCAAATGTGATGGCGCAGGCACAGCGCGCGCCGTTGGGCCAGGGGATCGGATTCTGGATCATCGCGCATCGACCCTGAAGTGGAGCTCGGCCGGCGCCGCGTCCTGCCCGTTGATCGGAATCAGATCCTGCGGGCAGGCGGACATGACGGCGATGCAATCCATTTCAGCACGGAAACGGACCCAGTCTCCCGGCTTCGAAACGGGCGGCAGCCACTCGATCGTGCCATCCGCCCGCACCGGCGTGTTCATCCACACGTTGAACGGGCTGGGTATTTCATCCGTGTTCTCGCCGATCGCCTGCATCGCCATTTGAAGATTGGCGGCACAACTGTCGTGGAATCCATCAATGCCGAGTTGCCGGTAGCGCGGTGGGTCGCAAGCGGCGATGACGGTATCGTGCACGCCCGGAGATGTATCTTCCAGAAAGACAAGGATTGGCTGCCGGCGGTTGGTCACCAGCGTGTCGCCTTCCATTGGCGTGATGCGGCTCAGGGATGCGTGAAGGTGCTCCATGGAGAGATACTCGCGCCGGTCAACCCTACTGAACGCCCAAAAGTCACACACCTGCGTACCGCGAGAGTTGATAATGGTCAAGGTTTGCCCCCTGGCGAGATGCACCGCTCGCCCCTGCCGCGGAGGGATTTCGTAAATCCGGCCGAGCTGAGGAACGCCATCCGCGGAGGCTGCTGTTGCCCGCTTGTGCATTGGCGCCCACCTATTCGGCCGCCGCTCGCGCTTTTCCCATCGACCGCGCGAGCCGCTCGGCCAGAGCGGTAGCGGCGCCGTGAGCATCGGCCACTGACCGCTCGTGCCGCTCGCCGCCGAACTCCTGATATTCCATGGCGACGTGGTGAGTCTCGCTCACACCTAAATAGTGCGCGCAGGTGAGGATGTGCGGGAGGAGGTGATCCATCTTTTGGCGAATACCTCCGCCAGCAAAGCCGAATTCGCCATGACTGACGAGCGTTACCAGCACTTTGCCGTTCATGATCGGCTCAAGGGGATAATCGCCGCGAGCGAGATCGAAGGTGAATGTCTTGCCGATGCGGATCACCTGATCAAACCAGGCCTTAAGCGGCGCCGGCATGCCGTAATTGTACATCGGCGTCCCGAGAACGATCATGTCGGCGCGGTCAAGCTCGTCAGTCATTGTGTCGGAGAGGCTGACCTCGGCTTGCTGCGCCGGGGTGCGCTTTTCAGGCTCGGTGAAGACCGCCCCGATCCAGGATTCGGTGACAAAGGCAGGGGGGTCCCGGCCAAGGTCACGATAGATCACCTCGTCATCGGGCCGGCGCTCCCGCCAGGCCTCCATGAAGTGCCGGGAAAGCCCGCGGCTCAGGGAGCGATCGCCCCGCACGCTCGCATCGAGATGAAGAATTGTAGTCATGGCTCTCACCGTCCTGCAGGCGCGCCCATCCAGCCGAGTCGCGCCGGGGCAATCTAGGGATGGGGGGCACGTGCCACCATTGAGATTTTTCAAAGCTGAGTTGAGAAAAACGAACTTAACAGTATCCCCGTTACATCCCTATGTGGGATGGCGGGACGGCAGCCGCTAGAGCCGCGCGCCCGGGCATTTCCTTGGGAGGAACGACATGAACATTTCAAGACGGCAATTAATCACCACCGCAGCGACTGGCACGGCGGCACTTGCCCTTGGCACATCGGGCTTGAAGGCTGCCACCAATATCAAGGTCGCCATGGCGCTGCCCGGCAGCATTGCCGATGGCGGCTGGAGCCAATCCGCTTACGATGCCCTGGAGACCGCCAAGGCCAAACTCGGTATCGAGACAGCATTCAGCGAAAAAGTGGCGCAGCCCGACCATGTCGAGGTGCTCTCGGACTATGCGCGCCGCGGCTTCACCCATGTTATAGGCCATGGCGGTGAATTCCAGGACGGTGTCGATCGGGTGGCGGAGCGGTTTCCCGATACGATGTTCGTCGTGACCAACGGCTTTCGTTTAGCGAAGAATGTTGCCTCGGCCGATTTCTATTTCAGCCAGCCAGCCTACGTGATGGGCTTCATCGCCGGCAAGATGACAAAATCCGGCAAGGTCGGCATCATCCAGGCCCAACAGTTCAAGTTCACCAACGATACCTTGGCGGGATTCGATGCAGGTTTTAAATCGGTCCGCGCTGATGGCGAGATCTTCTCCACGTGGACGGGCGACTGGGAAGACGTCGCCAAGGGCAAGGAGGCGGCTCTCAATCAATTAAGCCAGGGCGCTGACATCGTATGGCCGACCATGGACAGCGCCACCGTCGGCAGCTTGCAGGCGGTGAAAGAGAAGGGGGCCATGTCCTTCGGCCTCTATTACGATGCGATCACCAAATGGCCGGACATCATGCTGCAATCGGATATTCTCGACGTTCGCGGGCTGCTTGCCAACCTCTTTGCCATCGCCAAGGAGAAGGGACTTGAGGGCAAGAACTACAGGTACGATTTCAACACGCCGGAAGCGGTGCGGATTGGAACCTTCCACTCGAGCATCCCGGCAGAGGTCGTCGCCGAAGCCGAGGCGCTCGTCGAGAAGATGAAATCCGGAGAATTGAAACCGCCGGTCTAAGCCGATCAACACTGGAGTGGGTCTTCCAGCCGGGATAACGTGGCGGCCGCGGAATTATGTGTCCGCCACGTCCGGAGTGTGACGGTGAGATCGACATGACCTATTTCGCCATCCGCAACATTTCCAAGTCCTTTGGCGGCTTGAAGGCGCTCGATGACGTATCCTTCGACGTGGCGAAGGGAACCATTCATGCCGTCCTCGGCGAAAACGGGGCTGGCAAGACCACTCTCATGAACGTGCTCTACGGGCTCTACCGTCCCGACAGCGGGGGGATCGAGATCGACGGCCAGCACGTTGTGATGCGCTCGCCCCGCGATGCGATCAAGCATGGCATCGGCATGATCCACCAGCACTTCCATCTCGCCAACGCGCTGACTGTTACGGAAAATATCGTTGTGGGGCTGGGCTCGCCGGTAAAACTCCTTGGCCTTGGCGCCCACGCCCGGCGCATCGGCGCGCTGTGCGAAGAGCTGGGATTCGAGATCGACCTCACGGCTCCCGTGTGGAAACTGCCGATGGGTATGCGCCAGCGCGTCGAGATCCTGAAAGCGCTTTACCGTGGCGCATCTATCCTGGTGCTCGACGAACCGACAAGCGTGTTGTCGCCAAGCGAAATCGGAAACTTTCTCGCCGGTCTGAAAAGGCTGCGCGATGCCGGCACGACGATCATCTTTGTCACCCACAAGCTCGAAGAGGTGATGGAAGTAGCCGGCGCCACAACCGTGTTGCGCCATGGCCGCCTTGCCGCGGAGCGGCGGACAACCGATACCAGCACGGCCGAATTGTCCCGCCTGATGGTGGGACGGGAACTCCAGCCGGTGGTGGCGAAGCGCTCCGGCGAACCGGGCGAGGTTCTCCTCACATGTATCGATCTGGCCGCCCTGAATGATCGTAACACCGTCGCGCTCGACAGGCTGTCGCTGGAACTGAGAGCGGGAGAGGTGCTTGGTATAGCGGGCATCGATGGTAACGGGCAGCGCGAACTGGCCGAAGCCATCACCGGTCTGCGCCCGCTGGAGCATGGCCGGATTGAAATCGCTGGGCGAGACATTGCCGAACTCAGCGCGCGGCAGCGGCTGCATGAGACCGGAATCGCCTTCGTACCGGAAGACAGGCAATCGACCGGCCTGGTTCTGGAACATTCGATTGCCACAAATCTTGTGCTTCGCCGTTTCTATCTGGCGCCCGCATCGCGCCGCGGTCTTTTGGACCGCGCCAAAATCGCCTCCAGCGGAAAAGCATTGATGGAGCGTTACGACATTCGCGGCCGGTCAGCCGGTCAATACGCAGCCGCGCTCTCGGGCGGCAACCAGCAGAAGATCATCCTCGCCCGCGAGATCGAGGCGGCTCCCCGCATCCTGATCGTCATGCAAGCGACCAAGGGTCTCGACGTCGGCGCCATCGAATTTGTGCAGCGGAAGATTCTCGAGGAACGCGCCCGCGGTGTCGCTGTTCTTTACATCTCAACCGAGCTTGAGCACATCATGGCGGTGGCCGACCGCGTTGCCGTCATGCATCGCGGCCGCCTCTCGGAAGCGTTGGCACCGGGCGAGATCACCGCCGAACGCATGGGGCTGCTGATGGCCGGCGTGTCGCTGGCGGCGGCATGATGACCCGCCTTGTCGATGTCATTGTGAAGCTCCGAACGGTCTGGGCGACGCTTCTGGCGCTGGCGCTCGGAGGCGTTCTCATTCTTGCCTCCGGTGCAGACCCATTGGCGGCCTACGGCGCGCTTTTTCACGGGGCTTTCTTCGACTATTGGGGGCTTTCCTCAACGCTCGTCAAAGCATCGCCCATTCTGCTCGCGGCACTGGCCGTAATAGTGCCGTTGCGGGCGGGCCTCTACAACATCGGCGGCGAGGGGCAAATCTATATGGGCGGTCTCTTCGCCACTCTCGCCGGGCTGTCGCTTCCGCCGCTGCATCCTGTTCCCGGGATCGCTCTCGTGGTTCTGGCCGCAATGGTAGGAGGTGCATTGTGGGCGGCAGTTGCCGGGCTGTTGAAAGCCTTTCGTGGCATCAATGAAGTCATCGTCACGCTGCTGATGAACTTCATTGCCATTCACATTGTCAGCTATGCCGTCAGCGGCCCTCTGCTGGCCGAAGGAGCGCCCTATCCCTATTCGGAAGAGTTGCCCGCCTGGTTGAGATTGCCAATCCTCATGCCGCAAAGCGATGCCCATGCCGGTATCCTGTTCGGCCTGGTCTTTTCGGTTTTCATTGCATTCTACTTCACGCGGACATCCCATGGGCTGGCGCTCGATATCATCGGCCGCAATCCCAAGGCGGCGCAGTATGCGGGCCTTTCCGTCCGCCGCGACATGGTGATCGCCATGATGGCCGGCGGCGCCTTGGCGGGGCTCGCGGGCGGACTGGAAGTGATCGGGTTGAAGTACCGGCTTTTCCACTTGTTCAGCCCGGGCTACGGCTTCGACGGCATCGTCGTTGCCTTCATGGCCGAAGCAAATCCGCTGCTGGCGCCCCTAGCTGCTTTTTTCCTGAGCGGCCTCAAGGCGGGATCAAACATCATGCAGCGCGCCGCGGGAGTGGATGGCACCATTGTCGAGGTTATCCGCGGTTTGGTGGTCATGTTCGTGGCTGCCGGTCTTGCGTGGAAATTCCACGGCTCTTCGGTCTACGCCTTCCTTCAGGCTCGGCGGAAAGCGGCAAACCATTCCATAGGCGCGGCTGATCCATGATCGAGTTTCTCCAGGATCCTGCGATGCTCGCGGCCTTCCTTGCCGCCAGCGTGCGTCTGGCCGTGCCGATTGCCTTCGCTGCCCTGGGTGGTGTCATCGCCGAGCGGAGCGGTGTTTACAATGTAGGCCTCGAAGGCATGATGCTATCCGGAGCCTTCGGAGCGGCGGTGGGCGCCTATGCGACCGGATCGCCGATCGGTGGACTCTTCGTGGGCGTTATTTCGGGCATGTTGGCCGGCTTCATTCTTGCAATTCTGGCGGTAAGCTTCCGGGTAAACCAGTTGGTCGCCGGAATAGCCGTGAATCTCGTCTGCGCCGGACTCACCGCCTTCCTCGCCCGCGCCGTTTTCGGTCTCAGCGGAGCCCATATGAGCGTGCCGGGATTCGGCCCGGTCAACCTGCCGGGCCTTTCCAATCTGCCGGTGGTGGGACCCGCTTTTTTTAATCAGGATCCACTCGTCTACCTCCTCGTGGTCTTGATGCTTGGAGTCACGTTCGTGTTATTCCGGACACAGGCCGGGCTCAACCTTCGCGCCACGGGCGAAAATCCGCGCGCCGCCGACTCCGCGGGCGTCGGGGTATTTCATGTGCGGTATTTGGCGCTCATGGTAAGCGGAGGGTTTGCCGCACTCGGCGGCTGCCATCTCGTATTGTCGCAAGTCTACGTGTTTACCGAGCAGATGAGTGCCGGCAAGGGGTTCATAGCACTTGCCGCGATTATTCTCGGCCGCTGGCATCCCGTCTGGGCCGTGGCTGCCGCGCTGTTTTTTGGAGTATGCGATGCAGCGCAGCTCCGCCTGCAATTCAGCATACCCGATATCCCCTATCAGATATTCCAGATCCTGCCGTTCGCCGCGGCAATCGTCGCCTTGGTATGGATTGTCGGATCGGTCAACCAACCCGAGGCGGCTGGCAAACCCTACGAGCGCGAACAGCGCTGATCAATGGCGTGAGATTTTCGATCTTCCATCACCACATCATGAAAGACGCCACGTCCGCGTCGGCGACTTTGCCTGCAATCACATCGGTGATCGCCTGGTCCACAATAGCGGCGCCTTCTTCAATCTCATCCTCGGTTATCGTGAGCGGCGGCGTGAATTCAAGCACGTTGGCCTTAAGGCCAACATAGCTGAAGGCAGCGCCCAACTGATAACCGCGATAGATGATCTTGGCGGTCGTTGCCGCCGGAACGGGCTCGCGCGTTTGCCGGTTCGTGACCAGATCGACGCCCACCGCCAAACCGCGCCCGCGCACATCGCCAATCATCTCGTGCTGGCCGGCCAGACTCCTCAGCATACCGGAGAAGAGTACGCCAAGGCGCGACGCGCGTTCCGCCAGCGCGTCTTTCTCGATCACGCGCAAGACGGCACCGCCGGCGGTGGTAGCAACCGGATTTCCTGCCGTCGTCTGGAGCGCGAAGGCCGGCGCATGGTCCATGATTTCTCGTGGTCCAACCACGGCCGAAAGTGGCAGCCCGCCGCCCAGTCCCTTGCCAAAAACGACGAGGTCGGGCGTCAGTCCCTCGTGCTGGAAACAATGGAGCAATCCGCTGCGCGCCAGACCTACCTTCACCTCATCGACCACGATCTTGATGCCGTGGGCCCGGCAGCGCCCTTGAAGGGCCGCGAGAAACCCTGGCGGCGGCACGATCAGCCCGCCGTCCGACATCAACGGTTCGATGAACACTGCCGCCACTTGGTGCGGCGGGCAGGTCGTCTCGAATTGATAGTCGAGCAGGGCGAGGACATCCTCGGCGCTGAACTTCGGGCGGAACGGATCGGGATAGGGAAGAAGCACCAAGCCCGCGCGCGGCAGCGTGTGGGTCATGGCCGTGTGGCCGCTTATGGCCATCGAGCCGGAAAGATTGCCGTGATAGGAACCGATGAAGGAAATGAACCGCGATCGTCCCGTCGCTGCCTGCAAGACGCGGACGGCGCAATCGTTGGCATCGGAACCGGAATGACCGAACCAGACGCGCCGCGAGCCTTCGCCGGCCGTCAAGCGCAACAGCTCTTCGGCGAGAGCAACCGCGGACTCGTTAGGATAGAGCAGCAGGCTCGCTCCCGCCATATTGCGGATCGATTTTTCGACAGCCTCGACGATTGCGGGATGGCTGTAGCCGAGGAGTGCGGCACCTGCCGAGCCTGAAAGGTCGAGCAGCTCCCGGCCGCCTTCTTCAATGAGCCGGCTGCCCTTGCCGCCAATCAGGCTCAGCGGCGAAAACCGCAGCTTGCCGATCCCCGCAATGGTATTTTCATCGCGCTCGCGCAGCGAAAGGTTTGATCCGCTCACGATCGATCCCCGGTAAGAGCTTCGGCAAGCCGCGCAGTCCATTCCGCGATGCCTTCGTTATTTTCCAGAAGATCCTGCCGTACCTCGATCAGGATACTGGGATAGCCACGATCATGCCCGTGTACCAGGACGGCGTAGTCGTGGTCGCGGCCGATCACGTAGGGGACATTCGGCTCGACGTTCAAGGCACTGTCCCGGCGCAAGCCGGAGATGACTGTCTCGCCGAAGGCGCGGGAACTGTCGTAAAGTACGCCGGCATGCCATGGCCGCATCTTGCCAAAAAAAACCGGCGTGAAGGAATGCATCGCGACGATCCGGCTCGCGCGGCCCGCGCGCTCGCGCGCCGACAAATGCTCCGCGATGCGGCTGTGGAACGGCGCGAAGATGATATCGCCCCGGCGCTTCCTTTCCGCGTCCGGCAAGCCGGAGTTGCCCGGTATGTCCGTGCTTTCCGAACGCTCTGGAATGCTTGTCGGCACGCCCGGCGGCCGGTTGAGATCGATGAGCAGCCGCGAATAGGTTCCAAGAAAGGCGGGCGCATCCAGCCGCGCGGCAAGTGCTCGCGTGACGGCTGCCGCGCCGATATCCCAGGCGATGTGGCGGTTGAGATCCGTGGCGCCCAGCCCGAGGCCTGCATATTCCGCCGGTATGTGGTTGGATGCGTGCTCGCAGATCAGCACAAGATCGCTCCCGCCGTTTTCGTTGACGATTTCGATGGGTTCGGGCCAATCGCCGCGCATCAGTAAAGCGTCCGGTAGAGTTCGCATACTTCACCGGGCGCGCGCTCCTTGAGATGGGCAAGCTCGGCCCGCTTTTCACCGATGAATGTCTCAATGAACGCGGGCGCGAACCAGCCGCATACGGTCTTGTCTGCTGCAAGAGCCACAAGGGCCGCGTCAAGAGTCTCCGGCAGCCGGAGTAGGCCGAGGGAGGCCCGCTGTTTTTCCGTCATTGCGGTTGGATCGCCTGAAACCAGGGGTGGTATAGGCAATCCATTGACGATGCCTTCAAGGCCCGCGCGAATGATCGCCGCGAAGGAGAGATAAGGATTGCCGGTGGCGTCGGCTGCCCGATACTCGACGTTGAACTGCTTTGCCGGATCGCGCCCGCCCAAGGTCACCACCGGACATATGCGCAAGCTCGCCTCGCGGTCCCGGTCGGCAAGCCAGGTGTACGACGAACTCCAGCTATGGGGTTTCAGCCGGTAGTAGGACGGCACGCTGGCGGCCGTTAACGCGGTAAGCGCTGGCAGATGGCGGAGCACGCCGGCGCAGAAAGCACCCGCCTTGTCCGAAAGGCCGCCGGGTTTGGCTGCGTCATAGGTCAAGGGCATGCCCTTGCCATCAACGAAGCTGAAATGAATATGCAAGCCGTTGCCCACCGCATCGGGTGCCGTCTTCGGAGCAAAGCTGGCGCGCCAGCCGAGATTGCGCGCCACCTCGCGGGTGATCTCGCGGATCGCCACGGCGCGGTCGGCAGCAACCAGAGCATCGGCTGCGGCACAGGTGACCTCGAATTGATCGTTGCCAAACTCGGCGATGATTACTTCGGGCGAAACCCCAGCCTCCTCCAGCGCTACCATCAGGGTCGGCCCGAAAGGGTCGGTGCGGCGCAACGCTTCGAATGACAGCGAATGTCCAGGCGGAGATGAGCCGCCGAATATTTGGAACTCATGTTCGAAGGCGGCATTCACGGAGATGCCGGTTGCCGCCTTAAGATCGGCCAACGCGCTGATGAGCATGGTGCGCGTGCAGGCAATCCAGGGCGAGCCATCGAGTTCCATCAGATTGCCGGGCACCATATAAAAAGGCGTGGCCGACCCCGTCCGCGCCGTGCGGTAGCGCGCTTTCAGATCGGGGATAAGACGCAAATCGCCCGACGAACCCCAGGGATTGGGGTGGGCTATGGAATTGAATGGTGTCAGCGACAGATTGGCCTGAAGCCAGCCAACACCTGCGGCTGCGATCTTTTCCAGCTTGCTCTCGACCACTGAGCGGCCGCGCGTAATGGCGCAAATATCGGTGGTGACAATGGCGACAAGGGGTTCGGCCGATGTCATGAACCCATCCCCAATGCCTCGAAGCGCCTGACGACCGTGTCGGTATCGGCAACCCAGCAATAACCGCCGAAGGCGCGAAGCGCCGTATCGTGCCGCTCCTTCGTGGCGGCGGCGCAGGCATCGGAGACGCAGGTGACGAAATAGCCCCGGTCGGCGCCATCGCGCACGGCCATGTCGACGCACTGGTCCGTCATGATGCCGGCGACCACGAGATAGCGGATGCCGAGATTCTTCAGGATGTAATCGATGTTGGTGGAGTTGAAAACGCCCGACGACGTCTTCGGCAGCAGGATTTCGTCTCCTACCGGCGCCAGTGCCGGTACGGGTAAACCCTCCGGCCGGTGCGGTGCCACGTGGATCGGCGTCAGCTTGTGGTCAAGCGAACGGTCGCGCCCATCCTTCGTCAGGCTTTGAATGATCGTGTGAATGACTTCGACGCCGTTGGCGCGGGCCGCTGCCAGCAGGCATGCCTGGTGCGGTATCGTCCGGCTTGACGTTTCCCGGTAAAAATAATGTTTGGGGCCGCGCTCCGAATGGGCTGGATCGAGACCCGGTTCCAACCATATGCGCTGCATATCAACCAGGAGCAGCGCGGTTTCTCCGGCGCGATAGGGAGCATCCCGTCCCGTTGCCGATATTGTCATGAGGTGTAGCCCTGTCTTGGCCTTTTGGGTCCAGGGAATGACCGTGCCCGGGCCGTTTTAAGGGACGCCCCGTTTGCCTCATCATCGACCGTCACCGCATTGGCGTGGCGCACTCCCTCTAGCCTTTCGATGCGCACCCGGGCTTCCTCTCCCTGTGTCGACACAAGATGTGCGACCAGCGCTTCCATCTGCGCCATCGCGGGCGCCATCGTGTCATAGGGGGAGGCTACGTCAAGCGGGCTCACGATGGTTGCTTCGGCGATTTCAGAGACAGGC
>JACMJT010000565.1 GCA_014380505.1 Hyphomicrobiales bacterium
CGAAGTGGCGGACGAAGCCACCGGCATTACCAATCGTGTCATCATAGATTGGCGTTCTAACCAGCGCGGTACGGCGCTTAAGCCTGCCATGGTGCTCAAGGACAAAGACGGCAAGGTTCACAAGCTCGCCCGCGGTGGCGAAGCGCGTTATCTGCTATCAGTCGAGGCGGTGCTTTCGGTCGATCCCGGAGCCCACGTGAAGGCGGGCGATATTCTGGCACGCATTCCGCTTGAAAGTGCGAGGACCCGCGACATCACGGGCGGTCTTCCGCGGGTGGCCGAGCTTTTCGAGGCTCGCCGTCCGAAGGACCATGCGATCATCGCGGAGATTTCAGGCCGCGTCGAATTTGGGCGCGACTACAAGAACAAGCGCCGTATCCGCATCGTGCCGCAGGACGAAGCCCAGGAAGCGGTGGAGTATCTCATCCCGAAGGGCAAGCATTTGCCCGTCCAGGAGGGCGACTTCATCGAGAAGGGCGAATACATCATGGACGGCAATCCCGCACCCCATGACATTCTGGCGATCAAGGGCGTCGAGGAGCTTGCCTCCTACCTCGTCAATGAGATCCAGGAAGTCTATCGTCTGCAAGGCGTCAACATCAACGACAAGCACATCGAGGTGATCGTTCGCCAGATGCTGCAGAAGGTCGAAATCACCGATGCGGGCGAATCCACGCTGCTTGCCGGCGAACAGGTGGACCAGATCGAGCTCGATCAGGAAAACGCCAAGCTAGAGGCCGATGGCCGGAAGCCCGCGTCGGGCGTTCCCGTGCTGCTTGGCATCACCAAGGCGAGCTTGCAGACTAGGTCGTTTATCTCGGCCGCGTCATTCCAGGAAACCACCCGCGTCCTCACGGAAGCGGCGATCCAGGGCAAGATCGACACGCTGGAAGGTCTCAAGGAGAATGTCATCGTGGGCCGTCTCATTCCGGCGGGAACGGGCGGCATGCTGGCCCGTCTCAAGCAGATTGCTGAAAAGCGCGACACGCTCATTCTGGAAGAGCAGGCCAAGACTGCGCAGCTTCCGCCTGCCGCGGAGTAGACTTCTTAAGACCCGGCGGTGCAAATCCGCCGGGTCTTAAGCGCCGTGAAACCGTCTAGTGCACGGGTACAGGTGCTGCGGCGTGAACGGGATCCGGCTCGATCAAGCCGATCATCGCACCGGTAGAATCGGTGACGACCGACAGCTTGCCGACGCCGGGAACGTTGGTGGCGGGCCGCATCACCTCGCCGCCGGCGATGGCGGTGTCGGTTTCGGCCTGATCGATATCGCTAACCGACATATAAGTCATCCAATGAGAGGGAATGCCGTCATAGTCGGGGGCGGTCAGCTCAAAGATGCCGCCTACAGGCCGTCCATCCTTGTGGGCAATCCAATATGCGGCGCCGTCTGGTAACGGGGTGGGTTCAAATTGCCAGCCCAGCGTGCGGCCATAAAAGGCGAGGGCCACTTCGGGCTCCCACGTGCTGAGTTCGTGCCACCAGGATTTATTTGGCGTTGTCATGGCGAGAATCTCCCCTCTCAATGTCGAAGTTTGGTTGATCCGTCGCCGCGAGTGGGAAACTGACTGCCAGTCGGGGCAATGGTGTGGCCGGATTGGGGTCAATTGTGGCGGCGATTTCGATTGGAGCTAACCCCGCCAAATTGCCGAAATTTTCCGGCGTTCAGGGGTTGACGGGCGAGAGCGGCCCGAGTAGAACCCGGCTCGTTCTCAAGCAGCAGGCAGTCGGTGCTTCGCGCACCGAAACGCTGGCTGGAGAGCAAGACGATTGAAATTCAAGGTCAAGACCCCATGGCCCTGCCGGCTATGCGGTCCTCTGGTTTTGGGCACTGCGCGATCCAGGAACCCGGATCGGACAGTGCCTTTTGAGCATGCGTGAACGGGTTCCAGTGGTTACCAATTCAGAGACAAGGCCATAATGCCGACGATCAACCAACTTATTCGTAAACCGCGCCAGGCTCCGACCTACCGGAACAAGGTGCCGGCGATGCAATCCTGCCCGCAGAAGCGCGGCGTTTGCACCCGCGTTTACACCACCACGCCGAAGAAGCCCAACTCGGCACTTCGCAAGGTTGCCAAGGTGCGCCTCACCAACGGTTTCGAAGTGGTGAGCTACATTCCCGGCGAAGGCCATAATCTTCAGGAACATTCGGTTGTCATGATCCGCGGCGGCCGCGTGAAGGACCTTCCGGGCGTTCGTTATCACATCATCCGCGGCATTCTCGACACGCAA
>JACMJT010000566.1 GCA_014380505.1 Hyphomicrobiales bacterium
GAGGGTGTCAGCGCGAACGTAAATATGATCGCAAAGACAGCCGCCATCGAAAAACTGATCCAGGCCCCGCGCGAAAATGCGAGAAACAAGGCGGCCAGCACGATAACCAGCGCGGCCAATCTGATGAGCCGGTGGGGGCGGTTGCCAAGCATGAAGCCTTGCATCAGCACCACGCCCGGAAAAATCAGATAGGTGGAAAGCACATTGGGGTCCTTGAAGGCACCTTGGGCACGTTCAATGGGCGCCAAGGTGGGGCCAAGACCCGCCACATCAAAATAGCCAATCATGCCGATGACGGAGGCAACAACCGCGCCGATCACATAGCCGTTGGTGAAAACAGCCATGCGGCGCACGGGGTCGGGAGTCACATAGAGGGCAAAGAACACCGCCGAGACTGCCATGTAGACCGACGTGATGACGAACATGCCGGCTTCTTGCAGATTCGGAACCCCCAGAAAGCTGATGAAGCCGCCCAAATTGTAGACCAGAAGATAGACGATCATCGGCAATACCAGCGCCGAAATCTGAAGACCCGACACGGCAAAGAGGACGAGCGCCACCAAAAACAGGACATCGCAGGGTGCCGGCTCGATCGAGACAAAGAAACTCGACGCCATCATCAACCATACGGATGCCGCCTGCACGTGCTCGAGGGAGACGCCAAGCAGCCTGACCGTTGGTGATCGAAGGACGGGAGCCTCTACAGTCAATAGGCGCCCTCCGCCTTGAACAGCGCGAACGGCGTCTTCCACAGAATGTTAAGATCGAACGCGAGCGACCAGTTCTCGATGTAATAGAGATCGTGTTCGACGCGCCTTTGCAATTTTTCGGTGGTGTCGGTCTCACCGCGCCAGCCGTTGATCTGGGCCCAGCCGGTGATGCCGGGCTTTACCCGGTGGCGGGCGAAATAGCCGTCCACCACGTCGTTGTACAGTTGATCGGCGGCTTTGGCCTTGGTTGCATGGGGGCGCGGACCCACCAGCGACAGCCCGCCCTGCAGCACGTTGAAGAACTGCGGCAGTTCATCGAGACTGGTCTTGCGGATGAAACGGCCAACGCGGGTAACGCGGCTGTCGCCCTTGCTGACGAGGGTTGCAGCATCGGCGTCGCTCATCTCGTGATACATGGAGCGGAACTTGAAAACTTCGATGAGTTCGTTGTTGAAGCCATAGCGCTTCTGCTTGAATAACGCTGGCCCTTTGCTCTCCATTTTGACGGCAAGGGCGATGAGCAGCATCACCGGCGACAGCAGAACGACCGCAAGGGCCGCGATGATCTTGTCTTCCAGCGTTTTCAGAATGCGGTCCCAGTCGCCAAGCGGCTTGTCGAAGACATCGAGGAACGGAATGTTGCCGATGTAGGAATAGGCGCGGGGGCGGTAGTGCAGTTTTTGCGCATAGGCGCTGAGGCGGATATCCACCGGCAGCACCCACAGCTTCTTGAGAATTTGCAGGAGACGCTCTTCGGCGGCGAGTGGCAGAGTGACGATGAGGATGTCGATGCGGGCACGGCGCACGAAGTCGATGAGCTCGCCGACGTTGCCGAGTTTTTGAAGGTTGTGGACGGTGGAGGGCGAACGCTCGTCGTCGCGGTCATCGAAGATCCCAACCACCGAGACATTGGAGTTGGGGGATGCTTCCAGCGCGGCAACGAGTCTGGCCGCGGGTGCGCCGCCGCCAACCAGCACCGCGTGGCGGTCGAGCTGGCCGTTGCGATTCCACTGGCGCACCAGCGTGGCGGTGGCAACGCGCAACGCAATGAGGCCCGCCAGCCCCGCCATGTACCAAAGGCTGAGCCAGGCGCGGGAATAGCTGTCGCCCGCCTTACTGAGAAAGATGGCAATGGCGATTACGGCAAAGATCAGCGTCCAACCGGTGGCAAGCCGTGTCACCACCTGGGATGGCCTCAACAGCGCCTGCACTGAATGCAGACCGAAGACATCTGCCACCGCCGGTAATGCGAAGGCAGCCGCCGTGATCAGGAGGGCATAGTGGCTGTCAACGCCTAGCGGAGAAAGACTAGGATTTGCGCTGGCGAGTACGAGGCCCAAAATGCCAACGAGTAGGCCTTCGGCAAAGCGCACCAGGCTGGAAATCACTCTCGCCGGCACATGGGGTGCGCTCGTCAGCCTACCGAGGGTTTGTGCCCGCGGTGTTTCCGCGGGAGCGGCGGCAGGCGCCAGCCGTTCCAGAATGCCGGCGTCAACGACCCGATTGATCTTGTTCGCATTCATGCGCATGGGTTTCGGTGTTCCGTTGAGAGACGAAGGAAGCTTTCGAAGACCACAGGAGCAAACCCCGCGCCTTGGGCGGAAGATCCTGAATGTGTTGGCCAAACGGGGTTAACACCGCGTTAACGGCACGTCCCGCGATGGTTCAGTTCGCCAGCACTTGCCGGTAGAACGCGAGGACGCCGTTCACCATGGCTTCGGCGGTAAATTTCCGGCGGATGGTTTCGCGCGCTGTCGCAGCACTTTGCGCCATACCGGCGGGATCGGCCAATGCGAAACCGATACGAGCGGCGAGAATGCCAGCGTCGCCCGGGGGCACCAATTGCGCCGGTTCCAGAATCTCAGGAATTCCACCTACGCCGCTGGCAAACAAGGGTTTTCCGGCGGCACAGCCTTCCAGCACCACATAGGGAAAGCTCTCGGCCCGCGACGGCATAACCAGAAGGTGTCCTTGCCGGAAAGCTTCCATTGCCGCCATGCGGCCGGGAAATGTAACCCTATCGGCGAGGCCCAGCGCTTTCACCTGGGCCTTGAACTGCTCCACATCGGGACCGTCGCCGACGAGGATGGCGGTCGTTCTGCGGCTCCTGTTGCATTGGGCGAGGGCGTCAATCAGCACGTCCACCCCCTTGAGCAGGCGCATATCGCCGATAAATAAAATATCCGCCGCATCGGGTTTAAGCGCGGTCTCGGCAAACTCCTCCGGCCACAGGCCGTTGTAGATAATGGCATGGGGCGTGCGGCCGATGCCGATTTTGGAGGCATAGGTATCGCGTTCGTATCGGCAGACGAAAATCATGCCGGAGCTAAAGGGGGCCAGGAGCCGTTCCGCGCCGAGGAAGGCAGCGCCCGCCGGCGTGCTCCATTTATAATGGAGGCTGCCGCCGTGGGGCGTGTAGACGGATGGGATGCCGAGCCGGCGTGCTGCGAGCCTGCCATAGAGCCCGCCCTTGGCGCCGTGGCAGTGGATAATGTCGGGGCGAATGGCGCGCGCGTGCGCGGCCACAGAGCGCGCACCTGAGAGATCGCCGACACCTGGTAGCCTGGAAATGGGTATGCGTTTGACGCCAAGTTCGCAGAAGGGCTCGGCGTCCTTTAAAAGCTGCGCCGCGGCTTCACCGCCCGTCGTCGAGTCGCACAGAATTCCCGCCTGGTGGCCTTGCGCCTGCTGGCCCCGCGCCAGGTCGCGCACATAGCGGAAGAGGCCGCCGATGGGAGTGCGGAAAACGTGGAGGATACGCATGGCCCGCTCAGAACCAGCGTTCGCGCACGTAAATGATGTCGCCGGGATAAATCTGCGTGGTGACGGGCACCTTGTGGGTCGCCGTGCCCGTGGCATTCTTGCGGGTGATGAGAACGCGGTCCTGATCGGCGCGGGAACTATAGCCGCCGGCGATGGCGATGGCGTTCTGCACGGTGATGCCCGGCTGATAGGCGAAGCTTCCCGATGTGGTGA
>JACMJT010000567.1 GCA_014380505.1 Hyphomicrobiales bacterium
GACGAGGCCATCGCCCTGCCCACCGATTTCTCCGCCCGCATCGCCCGCAACACGCAAATCTTCCTCCAGGACGAAACCTCGATCTGCCGCGTGCTGGACCCGTGGGGCGGCTCCTACTATCTGGAAGCGCTCACCCACGAACTCATCCACCGCGCATGGGCCCACATCATGGAGGCCGCGGAACTCGGCGGCATGTCCAAGGCCGTCGAAGCCGGCATCCCCAAGATGCGCATCGAGGAAGCTTCCGCCCGCCGCCAGGCCCGCATCGACTCCGGCGAGGAAACCATCGTCGGCGTGAACAAATACCGCCTCGCCCGCGAAGCGCCGATCGACATCCTCGATGTGGACAACACCGCGGTTAGGCTTTCGCAGATCGAGCGCCTCAAAAAACTCCGCGCCGAACGCGACGAGGCGAAATGCCAGTCCACCCTCAAGGCCCTGACCGACTGCGCCGGCGGTGGCGAGGGCAACCTGCTCGCCCTCGCCATCGAATGCGCATCGGCACGCGCCACCCTCGGTGAAATCTCTGACGCCATGGAGGTCCACTTCGGGCGTTACAAGGCCGTCATCCGCTCCATTTCCGGAGTTTACGGCAAGGAGTTCAACAACCAGGGCGACATGAAGGACATCCCCGATCTGATCAAACAGTTCGAAGCCGCCGAAGGCCGCCGGCCACGCCTGATGGTCGCCAAAATGGGCCAGGACGGCCACGACCGCGGCGCCAAGGTCGTCTCCACCGCCTACGCCGACATGGGCTTCGACGTCGATATCGGCCCGCTTTTCCAGACCCCTGCGGAAACCGCCAAACAGGCCGTGGAGAATGACGTGCATGTCGTCGCCATGAGTTCCCTCGCGGCAGGCCACAAGACGCTGCTGCCGCAGCTCATGGCCGAATTGAAAGCCCTCGGCCGCGACGACATCATGGTCGTCTGCGGCGGCGTCATCCCCGCGCAGGATTACGATTTCCTCTATCAAAACGGAGCCGCCGCCATCTTCGGCCCCGGCACCGTCATCCCGGACTCGGCGAGGAAGATCCTCAAGCTGCTGCTGGAGCAACTTGGGGAGTGATGGCGCGCCACGGAGCGCTGGATTCATCCGGCTTGGATTTCCAGTCCGGGATTTTCCCGAGGGAATTGCGAAGCGATCAGCTACCGAACCTTATCATTCCTTGTGCCAAAACCTTTGCCTTGGCGCGGTCCACGATAATCGCAGAGGGAGCGCGCCGGGCCTTGATCAGCTTAACGACTTGCTTTGAGCGTCGGATGAGAGCGGGGTTCAGCAACTCGTTCGTAAGCCTCAACACCCGATATTTTTCGGTGACCACTCCTACCATTTTGGAATTGATGAGTGACACGCCATAGGCAGTCGCCTGGGTTGCCAGATAAGCCCCGGCACCCGCTACTACGGAACCCGTGGAGACAGCCAGAGCAGCGCCGGCCCCCATGGCGATCGCCGTCCTCGCCCCGCTGGTGAAATCGCCAACGACAAACTTGATGAAGCTTTCGCTGACAGAGAATTTGAGGTCGCCTTTCAACGCCTTGGAAATCGCATGCACATAGGTCTTGGCGGCATCCGCGGCTTCCGCCCTCATCGCGGTCGGGTTCAAGCGATATGCCTCCTTCGCCGTCATCCATTCGATCCTCGCTTTGCCGAGCGGGGTATCACCATCGAGGAAAAGCGCCAGCTTGCGCGGGGGCACCGAGCAGATGGC
>JACMJT010000568.1 GCA_014380505.1 Hyphomicrobiales bacterium
CCCAAAGACGTTTTACCCAATTACATAGTTGAAGCTCACACTGATGCGGCTTCCTTCCGCGCGATTGAGCGGCACCTCGTGGCGGAGCCAGCTTTCCCACAGCAGCAGTGTACCGGCCTTGGGCATCTCGCTCACATGTGTTTGCAGTTCGCGGGGTCCCGATGATTTGCGGGGCGGTGCTGCCATCAAAAACCCCGAGCGCGGATCCTCGAAGACAATGGGCCCCGAGCCATCCGGCACCGCCACATAATATGTGCCGCTGATCACCGAATTGGTGTGAATATGCGACGTGTGCGATCCGCCTTCCGGCATGACGCTGATCCACAGGCTGTCGCAAACCGGCTTTTTGCCCCTCAAGTCCCAGTGAAGCTCACTGGCAAAGTGTCCCGCGTGGCGTTTGACGATTTTCTCCAGCCGGCCAAACTCCCGAAATCTGAGGCCGAGATCGCCGATCGAGGCAAACGACGTATAGCCCGGATACCCGTGCTTCTCGCACCAGCGCAAGCCAGCCCGGTCGCCCGTGCTCAACGATAAAGCAATGGTCTCCAGCTCATGGTTGAGCATCGCGGCATCCGCAATCTCGTCGCGGTAGATGCGGGTGACAAACAGGTCCAGCGTTTTTGCCATGCCCGCCGATTAACGCTTGAAGCTGGCCTCATCAAGCGCCTTGACGATCATTTTCTCGATTTCGGGCAGGGGGTGCTTGGTCAAGTCCTTGTCGATCTCAAGCACGATGGCCTTGGCAACGGCATCGCTCACCGCCTTGCGGAACTCGCCCAGGGCCACGGGGGGTGCCGCCACCACGAGCTTGTCGAAAGCGCCGGCGGCCAGATCCTTGGCCATGTCGGCCGCGATCTGATGCACGAAACGGTCCTCGGCGATCTGGTGCCAATCGGTAGGTTCCATGGACGAGCGGCGGTTGCCCATGCTCTCATTGGTGCGCCCGGGCTTGTCGGTTCCCTGCTCGCGAGTCGCCGGATTGTCCTGTCCATAGGAGCGCACCAGCTTGAGATTGGGAAACGCCGCATCGCCATCGTTGCGTAGCACCAACCCGCGGCCGCCATCGGCTATCAGGACCCGGGCGTTGTTTGACAGCCGTTTCATTCATGCCTCCATATGCCTGCGCTCGATCATAACACCTCAAGCAGCATGGAGGTTCCCATTGAAAAGTCTCTTTCACTATGAGCATCGCCGCGAGCCGGTTGCCCCGGCGGCGCGTTTTTCGTCTCGCCTTGCCCGCAATGCCTCCTGGGCGCTGGGAATCATCGTTGTGGTCCTTGCCATCGGAATGGCGGGGTATATGGGCTTTGAGGGAATGGGCGCCGTCGATGCCTTTGCCAATGCAGCCATGATCCTGTCGGGCATGGGCCCGTTGACCCCGCTCACGACCGACGGCGGTAAGGTATTCGCCGGTCTCTATGCGATCGCCTGCGGGTTGCTCATCTTCGGCATCGCAGGTCTGGTGCTGGCGCCGGTGTTCCATCGCCTGCTGCACCGGTTTCATGTGGACGAGCGCGCTGACAAGGATTGATATGCACCGATACTCGTCAATCCGGCAGGATAACCGATTGCGGCGGAAAAGCCTTTGCCAGTTCCAGCCTCGCCGCAAAACCCGCCTGAAGGTCGGTGCAATTGACGATCCCAAGTCGGAAACCTCCAGGTGGCATCGGATGATCCGCTGGTTCCTTGCTTTCATGGAAAGTAATTTGCAGGCTTGCCACATGGGGCATGGCGCGCACGCGGGCCTGGTGCTCGGGCGAGGGGTGGGTAAAGCCATTGCCATGCCGGGCGAAGAGGGGAACTGAGTAGGCGTCCGTGCGGCCGCTGTCGTCAAACTCCCATTCGCCCTTTTCGTAGAGGCGGACCAGCGCTTCAACCCACCCCGCGCCATAGAGATCGCACCATTGGTCGGCAAAACGCAGATGCACTTCGATGATGCGCCCGCCGATGCTCTCGAAATTCATCATGCCGGTGTAACTCGCCATGTGCCTGGCAATCCACTCGGTGAGGTAGGTTTCAAGCGGGGATTTGGCGCCACGGGCATGTATCGTCCAGAACTTGAACATGCCGTTGGTCCAGGTCTCGGCGGTGGCATGGCGGATCCACACGGCGCGGCCATCGCGCACCGCGCAGTCGGTGGAAACATGGGGGCCTCTCAGGAGTTCCATCCACATGTGGCCCGGCTGGTAGGCGTGATCCAATTCCGCCGCCGTGGCGATAACGCGGCTGCCGATGCCCATGCCCTTCATGTTCATCATCGGCTTGGAAAACACGGGAAAGTGCGGCGGCGCCACGCCATGGGGCCCGCAGACGAGCCCCTGGCTTTCTGCGATCTTCAGCTTGTCATAAATCCAGCGATAGTCCGGATACCAGTTCCATGAATCCGGATCGTCGGTCGGAATCAGCACATCATCCGGGCACTGAACATTTTCGAAAAACTGAAATCGCCACGGGTCGCGTTCGCAGACGGGCATAGCGAAATCCTACCACAGACTTCCTGTCATGGAATGGCAGGAGGGTAAATTTTATTTGATCTCCCAGACCATGTTCACATCGACGGAAATCACCTGTTCGCCCCGGGCTATGGGCACACTGGCGGCCATATCGGCGCGTGCCATGTCTTGCAAGGGAATGGGCGGCTGATTGCCGGAGCCCTCGGAAATCGAAAGGATCTCTCCCAGAACAACGGTGCCCGCGCCAGCATAGACCTTGGCCTTGCGCATGGCATCTTCCACCGCGAGCTTGCGGGCCTCATCCATGGACGCTTCCGGCTTGGAAACCTGGAACAGGATGCCATTGATCTGGTTCGACCCAGCCGATACGGCCTGATCGAGAACAGCCCCAAGATTATCGATCGCGCGCACCGCCACGGTTACGTTGTTCGAGACATCGTAACCGATAAGTCGCGGCGGTTGATTGTTACTGTTATTGTAGTCATAGCGGGGTTGAACGGTGAAATTCGATGTCTGGATATCTTTGTCCTCGATGCGGGCGGCCTTGAGAGCCGCCAACACCGCCTGCATGGCGGCAGTATTGGTCTTCAGCGCATCCCCGGCGGTATCGCCCTGGCTCATCACGCCGATCATCACCAGGGCCAAATCGGGCGCCATGCGAACCTCGCCATGGCCGGCAAGTGTGATGGTGCGGGGCGGTTTTGCGTCTCCGGCGAAAGCGGAACTGACCGTTAAAAATGTCAGGAAAATCGCAGTTAGTAGGTATCTCAACATCGTTTTACTCCGCTATCGATGGCGAAGTTATACGCGCTGAATGGGGCAGGAATATGTTCCCTTTTCGACTCCAATTCCAAAACCAGTGCAAAACGGGCAAAAATGTGGCAAGCTCCGCAAGTGATTCGCAACAGCGAATGGAGGGGAAACTATGGATATGTTTGGACAAGCAAGGTCCGTCATACGCGAGTTGATTGAAATCTGCATGGTTCTCATTGCGTTGGCTATCGTGCTGTCGATTCTGGTCGGAGGCACATTGCCGTTCTTCGGATCGGTAGTGGACAATCTCACCGGCCTCGTCGGAAAGCTCGGTTCAAACGGCTTGGTAGGGCTCGTCGTCCTGGGTCTCATCATGTGGCTGTTCACGAATCGCGGCCCCGCAGTAGTCCGCAGCAAATAATGTGAGGTCTGGAGGCATTCACCTGAATGCCTCCAGACTGCTCAAGCCATGCTCACGCAGTGGAATAATGTTCTGTGGTCCGCGATTGGGCTGCTCTTTCAGCTCGTTCTCGTGATGGTCCTCGTCGCCTTGCTCATGGGCGAAGCGGCGGGCGGTGTCGTCAACACCGTCTATGGCAATGTCAGGGAGCTCCTTGCAACGCTTAATCCGGCCACAGTGGCCGTCGCGGCGGTGCTCTATCTCTTCTGGCGGATGCATAGTGCCCGCGTTGCGGGGCCATCAGCGTAAACGTCTAGCGGAACGGCGGTTCATCGAAGCTCCGGAGTTTGCGCGAATGAAGCTGTGAAAGCTTCCCGCGCAACGCCTCGATAGCGGCCAATCCAATCATCAAATGCTCGCCCACGGCGCGGTCGTAGAAAACATTGGCGGCGCCCGGTAGTTTTATTTCCCCATGCAGCGGCTTGTCGGACACGCACAGCAGCGTGCCATAGGGCACGCGCAGGCGGTAACCCTGGGCCGCGACCGTTCCCGATTCCATATCGACAGCGATGGCGCGGGACAGATTGATGCGCTTCCTCTCCTGCGACCAGCGCAACTCCCAGTTCCGGTCATCATTGGTGACGACAGTGCCGGTTCGAAGCCTTCGCTTCAGGGCTTCGCCGCTCTCTCCGGTGACCGCGGCCGCTGCATCCTGCAAAGCCACTTGAACTTCGGCGAGTGCTGGGATCGGAATATCCGGCGGTACAAGGCTGTCGAGAATGCGGTCCTGCCGCAGATAGCCGTGGGCCAGCACATAATCGCCGATGCGCTGCGATTGCCGAAGCCCGCCGCAATGGCCGATCATCAGCCAGCAATGGGGCCTGAGAACCGCCAGATGATCCGTGATATTCTTGGCGTTGGACGGCCCGACGCCGATGTTGACGAGGGTGATGCCGCCCTGCTGGTCGCTGCGGGTGAGGTGGTAGGCCGGCATCTGATAGCGGTGCCACAGCACGGAGAGCAGGCGCCGGTCGATCTCCTCGG
>JACMJT010000569.1 GCA_014380505.1 Hyphomicrobiales bacterium
CGTTGGCGATGCCGTCTATGTGGCGCCGAGCAAGGATGCGGCCCAATGGCATCTCGTGCAGATGCCGGAGGTGGAAGGCGCCCTCGTCGCCATGGATCCCCACACCGGCCGCGTGCTGTCGCTCGTCGGTGGCTTTTCCTACGGCAAGAGCCAGTTCAACCGAGCTGTCCAGGCGATGCGCCAGCCCGGCTCGTCGTTCAAGCCCATCGTCTATGCCGCCGCTCTCGACAATGGTTATACGCCAGCTTCCGTGGTGCTTGACGCTCCCATCGAGTTCAAAATGGTGAATGGCGAAACCTGGAAACCGAAGAATTATCAGGAAAAGTTTTTCGGCCCCTCGACGCTTCGCCGCGGCATTGAGCAATCGCGCAACGTGATGACGGTACGCCTTGCCAGCGAGCTCGGCATGGTGCGGATCGCCGACTTGGCCCAGCGCCTCGGCATCTACGAAAAGGTGCCGCTGCATTTGGCTATGGCGCTGGGTGCGGGCGAAACCACATTGCTCAAGATGACCGCCGCCTACAGCATGATCGACAACGGCGGAAAGAAGATTGAACCCACCCTGATCGACCGGGTGCAGGATCGTTTCGGGCAAACCGTCTTCCGCCACGACGCGCGCGATTGCAGCGCCTGCAAGGCCCAATCCTACGATCCGAGCGATCCCGAACCGGAACTCCTCGACGTGCGCGAGCAGGTCATGAACCCCTATACGGCTTACCAGATTACCTCGATGATGGCGGGCGTGGTTGAGCGCGGCACCGGCAAGAAGCTCCGCGTCGTCGGCAAGCCGGTGGCGGGCAAAACCGGCACGTCGAATGAGGAAAAGGACGCCTGGTTCATCGGCTTCACGCCCGATCTGGCCGTCGGCGTCTATGTGGGCTTCGACAATCCCAAGCCCATGGGCAAAGGCCGCACCGGCGGCGAACTTGCGGCCCCCATCGTCGCCGATTTCATGCGCCTGGCGCTGCACGACAAGCCGGCCACACCCTTTCGCGTGCCCCGCGCCATCGAGCTGGTGCCGATCGATGCAAAATCCGGCACGCGCGCCATTTACGGGCGCGATGGTGTCATTCTCGAAGCCTTTAAGCCGGGCGATGAGCCCCCGGAATCGACCACGATTATCGGCGGCGACGTGGCCTCCGTCGATGGAGCGCAAGACGATGGGGTGGTCCTGGTTCCCCCCCAGGAGGCCGATGATGGGTTTCTCGACGATAGCGAGTTGACGGAAGACGCCGGCGGCCTCTATTGACCACCCATGCGCGCCGAAATTGCCAATCTCGTCGATGAAATGCAGCAGTCCGTGGGACTGCTGAGGAGGCATCTTTGACTGGGACAGCGCTCAGAAACACCTGGCCGAACTGAACGCCAAGGCCGAAGATCCGGCGATCTGGAACGACCCGCAGAAAGCCCAGGACGTGATGCGCAAGCGCCAGGACTTGGACAGCCGCATCAACTCCGTTCTCCGCATCGAGCAGACCATCGCCGATAACCGCGAGTTGATCGAACTTGGCGAGATGGAAGGCGATCAGGGTATCGTCACCGAGGCCGAAAAGGCGCTCATGGCGCTCAAGGCCGAAGTCGCCGCCAGCGAACTGGCGACGCTGCTCTCGGGGGAAGCCGATGCCAATGATTCCTATGTGCAGATCAACGCCGGCGCCGGCGGCACGGAAAGCCAGGACTGGGCCCAAATGCTGATGCGCATGTATACGCGCTGGGCCGGTCAGACCGGTTACAAGGTGACCATTCTCGACGATCATCCCGGCGAAGAGGCGGGCATCAAGTCCTGCACGCTGGAGATCAAGGGCCACAACGCCTATGGCAAGCTCAAGACGGAATCAGGCGTGCACCGCCTGGTGCGCATTTCGCCTTACGATTCGAACGCCCGGCGTCACACATCCTTTGCCTCCGTCTGGGCCTATCCCGTGGTTGACGACGAGATCGATATCCAGGTCAATGAAAGCGATGTGAAGGTCGATACCTACCGGGCCTCGGGGGCCGGCGGCCAGCATGTCAACACCACGGACTCCGCCGTACGTCTCACCCATATCCCGTCCGGTATTATCGTTGCCTGCCAGGCCGAACGCTCCCAGCACAAGAACCGCGCCACGGCATGGAAGATGCTGAAGGCCCGTCTCTATGAGCTGGAACTGCAGAAGAAGCAGGAGAAGATCGATGCCCTCAACGCCAAGAAGACCGACATCGGCTGGGGCCACCAGATCCGCTCCTACGTGCTGCAACCCTATCAATTGATCAAGGATCTGCGCACCGGCTTCACCAGCACCAACCCCTCCAGCGTCCTCGATGGCGATCTTGACGATTTCATCCAGGCCTCCCTTGCCCACAAAATCAAGGGCGGTGGCGAGGTAGTCGAGGATATCGAGTAGCAGGCCCGCCGGCCCAGCCTTGCCATGGAGGGAAACGGCGCAATCAGCACGTTAATAGGCTTGCTCCGTTGCCGGAATTCGGCCACGCTTTGGCCCATGTTTGGTGGCCAAAGGGCTGCGATGTATGCTGGTCCCGGGCAAGGTCAGGACAACAGATTCGTGCGGCGCAAGGCATTGAAAATAACCGCGTATAGCGCGATTGGAGTCCTTCTGGCGGGGCTCATCGTCATCGCAGCCTTTTACGTGCGATTATGGCAAGGCCCCGTGTCGCTCAACTTCATGACGGGCACGATCCAGACTCAGATCAATAACAACCTTTCCGGAATGTCCGTCGCCATCGACGGAGCCTTGATCGAGCGTGAGCCGGGCAGCGGCATCCCGCATTTCCGTCTGCGCAACATCACGTTGCGAGACGCCGACGGAAACATGATCGCACGCGCTCCCCGGGCGGCGATTGGCGTGGAAGAGAGTTCGCTATTCGCCTTTGCCATTGTCCCCAAGTCGCTTGAGTTGATCGGCCCCCATATTTTCATAAAACGCACTTTTGCAGGCGGCATGGAACTTGGTTTCGGCAAGCCCGCGGCCGACTCGGACGAAGCCGTCGTGATCGCCAGCGATCCTCCGGGGCAGGCGGTAACGAATGGCAAGACCGGCCAGCAAGGCGTGCCGGAGGTCGAAGGCGTTACCGGCCGCTCGCTCATCGCGGTTCTTGCAGGCGGCGATACGGGGGCGGCGACCTCCATGAGCGCCATCGACGATATCCGGGTTAGCGATGCGTCGATCAAACTCTTTGACGAGGCCAACGATGCAATCTGGAACATTCCCGACGCCCAGCTTGCCTTCCGCCGCATGCCCTATGGATTCGCGGTCGTCACCAACGCCAATGTCGCCAACGGCGATGAAGCGGGCTTCTGGCATGCCGAGATTTCCGCGAGCTACCGGCGCGACAGCAAGTCGTTTTCGATCAGCGCGCGGCTGAGCGATCTCGTGCCCGCCAATATCTCCGACGAGATTTTCGCGCTCTCGCAACTTGCCCGCGTCAAGGTTCCGCTCTCGGGCCAGGCCGAAATCGAAATGACCGGGGAAGGCGTCATCACCAAGGCTTCGGCCGAGTTCACCGCCGCGGCAGGTGAGGTGGGCCTGCCCAACTATCTTGCCAATCCGATCATCGTCGATGAGGGATCGCTCCGCGCCGACTATGACCCGGCGACGGGCGGCGTGGTTATCACCGACTCGGTCGTGCTGGTGGGTGGATCGCAGGCTGAACTCACCGGCGGCGTGTTGCCCGTGCGCAATCCCGACGGCAAGCTGACGGCGCTGAAGATAGACCTCAAGGCCCGCAACGTCGCCATCGATGCCCAAGGTACCGTCACCTCTCCCGTGGCCGTCGACCGTATCGACTTCGCGGGGACGGCCGCCATTGACGAGGCGCGCCTCGACATCGACGATCTCCTTGTCATGTCGGGCAGTGCCGGTGTCCGCATCCGTGGCACCATCTTAGGCGGCGGCGAATCCGCCGGCATCCTCATGTCGGGCCGGATCCGCGACCTTTCGGCCTCGCTGCTCACGCGCCTTTGGCCGCCTATCATGGCGCCCAAGACCCGTGAATGGGTCAGTCAGAACATAAAAGGCGGCCGCGTTACCGACGGGGAGTTCACGGTTAACCTGCCCGTAGATGCCTTGGCAAAAGCACATCGCGATCATCGCCTCCCCGACAATGCCATTACCCTCAAGTTCCAGATGGCGGACGTGACGACAAAGTACTTCAAGGGTCTGCCGCCTTTACAGAAGGCCCAGGGGGAGGCGCGTCTCAAGGACAATCACTTCAATCTGACGGTTGCCAGCGCCGCGTTGACCTTGCCATCTGGCAAGCCCGTGAAACTCGAACTTGGCACCATGGAAGCTGCCGATATTCTTGCTGTTGAGTCGCCCGCCGTTTTCACCTTTCAAGCCAGCGCCAGCGCCCAGGCGCTTCTCGAATATCTCGACCTTCCCGATCTTTCGGTGATCAAGAACGCCAGCGTCGATAGCTCAAAGCTGGGCGGCGACGCGAAACTCGCGGTGACGATCAAACTGCCGCTCATCAAGAATGCGCCGCGTCATCTCGTGTCCATCACGGCCCAGGCGAAGCTCACCGACGCCTCATTGCGCGGCGCCCTGCCGAAGATCGATATCACCGGCGGCCAGTTCGACATCAGCGTCGCCGATGGCAAGATCGACGCCTCGGGTGCTGCGAAAATCAATGGCGTCGACGCCAAGATCGGCTGGCACCGCGAAGCCGGGCCAAACGCCAGGCAATCGGCCGTCATCGAGGCAACGCTTGATGAAGATGAACGCAAGAAGATCGGCGTCGACCTCGGCGAGTTCCTCACGGGCCCCGTGGGCGTCAGGGCGGTGATCGACGATCTGACCGGTGCCGATGGCAAGATCGCCATCAATGCCAACCTGTCCAAGACCGCGATGCATATCGATACGATCAACTGGCAGCGCCCGGCAACAGCCAAAACCCAGGCCAGCCTTGTTTACTATGGCAAGGGCGACCAGGGGCGGAGAGTTGAAAACCTGGAAATCACTGGCGCAGGCCTCGCCATCAAGGGCAACGTCGCCCTGTCCGCCACCGGGGGCTTGCGCGAGGCGAAACTCACGGACGTCCGGCTAAGCGATGAAAACCGCTTTGCGCTCACCATCAAGAATTCCGATGAAGGCTCATCCGTCGCCATTTCCGGGGATAGTTTTGACGCCCGGCCCCTGATCAAATCCATGTTCAGCCCAAAACCGGGGGGCGGCGATGCGCGCAAGACCGGTACCACGGCAACGCCCCTGTTGATTTCCGCCAATTTCGATCGCGTTCATGCCCACCGGGGTGAAATCTTCACCGGTGTTACGGCGCAAGTCCGCGCGCGGGACGGTCGTGTGGAAGCTGCTGAAATATCCGGAACGCTCGTGTCCGGCCATCCAATTGTCATGCGCATCGTTCCCGCGAGCGGGGGGCGCGAACTGCGGATTACCGGGCGCGATGGTGGCGCTGCGCTCCGCGCCGCCAACCTCTATTCGAAAGCCGCCGGCGGCCAGATCGAGTTTTATGCGTTTCTGGCCAATGATGGCAGTTCCTCGGTGCGCCGGGGACAGCTCGTTCTCCGCAATTTCCAGGTGATGAACGAAGCGGCCCTCGCCCAGCTCGACACCAAGGGCAAGCCCAAAAAATCGGGACCACGCAGCGATGGCATCGCGTTCACCAAACTCACCCTGCCGTTCACCACCGACGCCGATTTTGTCCGTATCGGGGAATCTTTGGTCAAGGGCAATGAACTGGGAGCGAGCGCCCAGGGGATTATCCGGAAATCCGATGGCGCCATCGACATCACGGGAACGATCATTCCGGCCTATGCGCTCAATTCGGCGATCAGCGAAATTCCCCTGGTGGGCGATATTCTCACGGGCGGCCGGGGCCAGGGCGTCATCGGGCTCACCTTCGCATTAAGCGGCAGCATGGATAAACCGAAATTCCAGGTGAATCCCGTCTCCGCCATAGCTCCGGGAATTTTGCGCAAGTTCTTCGAATACGGCAACACCGGCGCCGTCCCGGTCCCAACCGGCCGCAACGCCGATGGCGGCGGTTGACCACTGTCATCCCGGCGCAAGCCGGGATCCACGATTCACTGGCGCAAGCAATGGAAACTAGAAAATCGTCACGCTGAGCAATGGATCCCGGCTTGCGCCGGGATGACGTTATGTTGAAAGTCGAAATGACAATAATGATGGTAGTGACCTTACTGCGGTTTTACCAACCCGTGTTTTTTCTTGCCTAGAGAAACTTTGTCGCCGTCCGCGTTAGAATTAATGATAACAAAACTCTCATCTTTAACTACGGTATCATTCACACGTATTGCACCGGCTCGCATTTGACGGCGCGCTTCGCTGTTTGTGGAGGCGAAACCAAGTTGAACGTTGGCGCTCAATAGTCCGATTCCCACATTTGGGTCATAGGTGATGGTGGGAAGGCCAGCCGCACTCGCCCCTTCCTCAAACGTCCGGCGGGCCGTCTCGGCGGCTTGTTCCGCCGCGGGTTTCCCATGGAGCAGGGCGGTGGCTTCGTTGGCGAGAATCTTTTTCGCCTCATTTACCTCGAAACCGCCAAGATTTTCCAACCGTTCGATCTC
>JACMJT010000570.1 GCA_014380505.1 Hyphomicrobiales bacterium
AGGAGAAGCCAAATTCAACGTCGAAGCTGTTGGCTGACTTGACCCGCCAGTTCTTCATCATCTCGCCGGGAAGGCCGCCAGACGCCGTGATTGCATAATCGCGTGTCCCCGCCTTGCCGTTCACCACGCCCACGATTTGCGCATAAGTGGGCACCGGCGAATTCGTGGGTTTTTGAAAGCCATCAAGCATCTTGTCCCACGTGGCAAATTCGGCCCGCGCCTTTGCCATCCACTTCGTGTCAGCCTTCCAGCCGGTGAGAGCAGCATCTAGTTCATCCACCGCTTCCCGGGCATCGCCCACCACGGCGAGAGCCTGATGCTTGGTCGCATCCCACCGCGCCGCATTGATGGAAATGAATTTCGCCTCCGGCTTGAAACAGGTCCACGAGCCCGTGGTAAAATCCATGAGCCTGGTGCCGATGGCAATAACTAGATCGGCGTCTGCAGCCAGCGCATTGGCCGATGTCGAGCCGACAATGCCGATGGCGCCCGCATAGGCGGCGTGTGTGTGAATAACGGCGCCCTTGCCTGCAATGGTCTCGGTGATCGGAATGCCATGCGCCAGGGCAAATTTGCCAACGCTTTCCTCGGCTCCCGAATAGCGCACGCCGCCGCCCGAAATGATCAGAGGGCGCTTGGAGTTTTTCAGAAGCTCAACCGCCTTCTTCACACTGTTGCGGTCCGGGCGCGGGCGCGGAATTTCGTGCAGGGTGGGGGCGAAGAAAGCCTCCGGATAGTCGCAGGCATATTCCTGGATATCCTGCGGCAGGGCAATGAAAGCCGGCCCGCAATCAGCCGGATCAAGCATCGTCGCCACGGCCTGCGGCAGGGACGAGATGATTTGCTCGGGATGCACGATGCGGTCCCAATAGCGCGTCACCGCCTTGAAGGCGTCATTCACATTGACGGTGGGATCGCCGTAATGCTCGACCTGCTGCATCACCGGGTCCGGCCTGCGGTTGACGAAGGTGTCGCCGGACAGGATCAGGATGGGCAGGCGGTTGGCATGGGCCACCCCGGCCGCCGTTATCATGTTAAGCGCCCCCGGACCAATCGACGATGCGGCCACCATGATCTGGCGGCGGCGTTTGGCCTTGGCAAAGCCGATGGCCGCAAGCGCCATGGATTGCTCGTTCTGGCCGCGCCAGGTGGGAAGAATGTTTTTGACCGCTTCCAGCGCTTCCGAAAGGCAGGTCACATTGCCATGGCCGAATATGGCGAAGACACCGGGAAACAAAGGAACCTTCACGCCATCCACCATGGTGAACTGGTTGCAAAGATAACGCACAAGGGCTTGCGCCATTGTCAAGCGGACGGTCGACATTCCGGTTTCTCCCAAATCGCCATAAGCCCGCGGTTTCCGCAAGCCATTCATGCGGGATATGATCCCGAGCGCGGCTGCAGCATAACCGGATTAGGCCGCCGCCAGCAACATCTGCAACGCATGGGTCATTTCGAAAACTGCAGGTGGGGTGCCGGACGCAGTCCCTTTCCGTGGCTTACCAGCGGATCTGTTCAATCTCGGTGAAGTTCACCTGGGTTCCATCGGAGTGTTGCACATACCCTGCTGAGTCTGTGCTCAGGGTCAAGCTCTCCGCCCCTGTTGCGGTGATTGATCCGGACGTGAGGATCAGGGTCCAATCACCCGGGAAGGCGCCGGAATATGAATTGCCGGAAGCATCATGCAGGTCGATGGCGTCAATCCAGCTTCCGGCTGCGCCGCCAACAACTGTATCATTGCCCAGTCCGGCCTGAAGGAAGAAGAGATCGGCACCTGCCTCTCCATAAAGCGTGTCGACGCCGGCTCCGCCGTAAAGCGTGTCATTGCCGGCCCCGCCGCGAAGCGTGTCGTTGCCTGCGCCGCCCCAAATGGAGTTGTCTCCTGAATTGCCCGTAAGGGTATCCGCAAATCCCGAGCCATAGAGATTTTCAATTGAGCTGAGAGTATCCTTGCCGGCTCCCCCGGTGTTTTGCGCCCCGGTCGTTGCCAGGCTCACGGTAACGCCAGAGGTGGCGTCGCTGTAGAAAGCGGTATCGGTTCCGCCTTCGCCGTAAAGCATGTCATCACCGGCGCCGCCGTAAAGAGAGTCACTGCC
>JACMJT010000571.1 GCA_014380505.1 Hyphomicrobiales bacterium
CGACGGCATGGCTCCCGCCTTTACCTTGACCTGTCCCGGCTATCGGGGCGGCCGCAGCCACGATGGCACCACCAGCTCCCGCGGTAATCTTTCATTCATGATCGGCAACGACGTGATCGCCGAAATCGACCACGCCGATTTGCTCGAGAGCTGGCGCGCAGCCTTGGGCCTCAGTGCCGCCGAGGCGGCCCGGATGACGGAAGCGGCGGGCCATCACCTGGCTGAAATCCTCGAAGGAGGCCTTGCAACGGCGGATTTGACCGAGGCGGTGACCGATGCCGCCGTCGTCTTTCTGCTGGCCATGAAGCGCTATGGCATCTCGGACCCAAAGCGGATTCCCGCGTGCAGCGTGATGTGGAATGGACACGACGGCCGGGAGCATGTTCTCCTGGGGGCATGAAAAAGCGAAGGCCCGATCAATCGCCGCCCGTTTCAGCCCCGGACTATGGCCGCAGCCTGCGCGGGCTCGGCTTTAACCTTTTGGTCACCGATGTGGCGCGCGCCGTTAAATTCGCGCGCGATGTTCTTGGCGCCATCAGCTTTTACGATGATGAGGATTTCGCCGCCATGAAGCTCGCCGGCGGCGACTTCATGTTTCATGCCGATCACACCTACAGAGACCATCCCTTCATCGGCGTGGTAGCGGGCGTTGAGGGGCGGGGAGCCGGTGTCGAGCTTCGCCTCTATGGCTGCGATCCCGATCTTGCCGAAAGCAACGCCCGCGCCGGCGGCTGGACGATACTTTCGGGAGCCATGGACAAGCCCCATGGCCTGCGCGAGTGCATGATCATCGATGACGAAGGCTACGTCTGGGTGCCGGGAGTGCCGATCCCGGACTGAGGCGGAACACGCGCCAATAGATCGCCCGGAGCGCAGCTCTTGGTGTTGCGCTCCAGGCTAGCCTTTAGGCAAGGCGGGTGAGCTACTCCGCCCAAAAACTGTATATACTGATCACCGCACATTTCAAAATTGAAGTGTTCCCGGAATGCGCTCATCTTGCGGGCTTCGCGCCAGACGACTAGGGTGCAAACCATCATGGTCAAGAGCATCGGACATTTCATCGGCGGCAAGCATGTGAACGGTACGTCCGCGCGCTTTGCCGATATTTTCAATCCCAACACGGGCGAGGTCTCGGCCAGGGTGGCGCTGGCCTCGCAAGCGGAACTCCGCGCCGCGGTCGAAAACGCCAAGGCGGCACAACCCGCCTGGGCTGCCAAAAACCCTCAATTCCGCGCCCGGGTGATGATGCGCTTCCTTGAGCTGGCGGCGACCCACCGCGAAGAGCTCGCGGCACTCATTTCCATGGAGCACGGCAAGACCATTCCAGACGCGCTTGGCGATCTGCAACGCGGCGTCGAAGTCGCCGAGTTCGCCGTCGGCATCCCGCATCTGCTCAAGGGTGAGTATACCGACAACGCCGGACCCGGCATCGACATGTATTCCATGCGCCAGCCCCTGGGCGTGGTGGCTGGTATCACGCCGTTCAATTTTCCGGCGATGATACCCTTGTGGAAATGTGCGCCCGCCATCGCCTGCGGCAACGCCTTCATCATGAAACCTTCGGAACGCGATCCCTCCTGCCCCATGCGGCTTGCCGAACTGTTCCTCGAAGCCGGACTGCCACCGGGCATTCTCAATGTCGTCAACGGCGACAAGGAAGCCGTCGATGCGATTCTCGACGATCCCGACATCAAGGCCGTGGGTTTCGTTGGCTCAACCCCCATTGCACATTATGTCTATTCACGCGCTGCTGCCGCAGGGAAACGGGCGCAATGCTTCGGCGGCGCCAAGAACCATATGATCGTCATGCCCGACGCCGACATGAACCAGGCCGTCGATGCGTTGATTGGTGCTGGCTACGGTTCGGCCGGCGAACGCTGCATGGCGATCTCGGTTGCCGTTCCGGTGGGCGAAGCAACTGCCAACGCGCTGATGGAGAAGCTCGTGCCGCGCGTCGAAGCGCTGAAGGTCGGCCTCTCCAGCGACCGGGAAGCCGACTACGGGCCGCTCGTCACCAAACAGGCGCTGGAACGTGTCAAGGGCTATATCGATGTTGGGCTCAAGGAAGGCGCCACGCTCGCCGTCGATGGCCGTGGTTTCAAAATGCAGGGCTACGAGAATGGTTTCTTCCTCGGCGGCTCGCTGTTCGACAACGTCACCAAGGATATGCGCATCTACAAGGAAGAGATTTTCGGGCCGGTGCTGTCGGTGGTGCGCGCCAAGACCTATGACGAGGGTGTGGCGCTGGTGAACGACCATGAGTTCGGCAATGGCGTTGCCATTTACACCCGCGACGGCGACACGGCGCGCGATTTCGCCTCGAAGATTCAGATCGGCATGGTCGGCATCAACGTGCCGATCCCTGTGCCGCTCGCCTATCACACCTTCGGCGGCTGGAAACGCTCGGGCTTCGGCGACCTCAACCAGCATGGCCCCGATTCAGTTAGGTTCTACACCAAGACAAAAACGGTGACGTCGCGCTGGCCAAGCGGAATCAAGGAAGGCGCCCAGTTCTCGATCCCGACGATGCGGTGAACAGTTCACGTCTTTCCTGAGGCAACTTCCAAATGCTCGCCGCCGTGCCGCTCGGCAATTAAGTCTTTTACGGCCTGAATGAACTTGTTCTTGACAACATTTTTCCCCGGACAAGCATGGGTTGTCAGAGGATCTTCTTTATGAAGTCGCATTGTATCGGGATCGAGACCTAACACCGCCGACAATGTTGCGATCGCGGCAATGGCATTTTTTTGAACTTTCAAACCTCTTCCCGTATTGAAATCGTCTTTATCAAAATCGCCCAGCATTTCCACGCCAAGCGCGATTTTGTTCCATGAAGGCGAGTGTGTCCCTGAGAAGGTCAATGGGGTGAATACCCAAATCTGCTTGTCATCGACAAAGAGATGCGGGCCGGCCTTCCAGCCCTTTTCGTCGCGATAATACTTTTCAAGATTGAGGATATGCTGTTTGGTGAATCCGTTCGGCCGCTGAGCGAGAGACGGTATCCCGGTGTTGTGCAGTGCAATGAACGAGGGCCGCCACGCGGACCAATGCAGGGCATGACAGTAACTATCGAATTCATCGACTGTAAGATTGCTTCCTACAATTCCTTTCCAATTCAACATTTTCTGCTCCCCTTTTTATTACAACATGCATAGCACAATATTTGGGCGAACTGAACCGCTTGGGTGTCTGTTCAGTAACTCAGATACACTGTGCGGTTGTCGGTGTAGAGGGCGGGGATCGGGGTCACTTGGGCAGGCAGCACGCCGTCGATGGTGTGGGTGCCGGGACCAGTTCCTCCAGCTGCCGACAAGTTCGCCGAATAAGCAACGCTGTTGGCGCCGTTGATCATCGCTCCATTGTAACTGGTAACTGAGGACAGCGAACTGAACGAGATCGTGTACGGCGTTCCGGCCGAGCACACCACATTGACCGTTGAGACGGCGGTTTCGCCGCCCACGATCGTGCCCACGGCGCCGAAATTGAGTTGCCCGGCGCTGACCAGGCAGCTCGTCTGAATGAGCACGCGCGCCTGGAAATTGACCGCGAGTTGCGCGGCAAGGACGGGCGAGGCGCATATCAGGCTCAACGCCACGGCCGGCACGGATCGGCGTAACGCCTGGATTGAGCCCTTCCCCATCCGGCACTCTCTAATCTACAAAGCCTTAAACCCCCGTGGAGAAAAGCGGTTAACGGGGCAGTTACATCGGCGGACTTTAGAGGCGGCATGACACTTATCGACGTCTATAACGCGCGGGTTGCCGCGGGCGAGGTCAAGGCCGATGCCGGTCAGGCGGCAATCATCGCCAAGCTTTCAAGGCTGGAACACGGCTTTGAAGCCGCCACCGTCGATAGGGAGAGCGGTCTTATCGCACGCTGGTTTAGACAACCGGCAACGTCTGCGCCCAGCGGAATTTACATCCATGGCGAGGTCGGGCGCGGCAAGACCATGCTGATGGATATGTTTTGTTCCAATGCACGCATCGAGCCCAAACGGCGCGTCCATTTTCACGCCTTCATGCAGGATGTGCACGCGCGCCTGCACGCCGCGCGCCGGAAAACCCGCGATGCAATCGCACCGGTCGCGGCTTCGATTGCTGCCGAAGCGAAGCTCCTGTGCCTCGATGAAATGCAGGTGGGCGATATTGCCGACGCCATGATCGTGGGCCGCCTGTTCGAGGCGCTGCTGGCCAAGGGCACGGTTGTGGTGACGACCAGCAACGCAGCGCCGGACGGGCTTTATCGCGACGGCCTCAATCGGCAATTGTTTCTGCCGTTCATCACGCTGCTCCGCGAAAAACTCGATGTGGTGGCGCTCGAAGGCGGGACGGACTACCGGCTGGGGCGGGTGAAGGGCCATGAGACGTTCATCACGCCGCTGAACCCTGCAGCCGATGACAAGGTGCAGGAGCTGTGGCGGCGGCTGACCGACACGGAACAGGGAAAGACCATGGAGATTGACGTTCTGGGCCGCAAGCTAGGGGTGCCCCAGGCCGCGCATGCTTGCGCCCGTTTCAGCTTTGCCGAACTGTGCGAGGCTCCGCTTGGTCCGCCGGACTATCTCTCGATTGCGCGCAATTTCCGCACCGTGTTCGTCGAGCACATCCCTGCGCTGGGACCCGCCCAGCGCAATGAGGCCAAGCGGTTTGTTACCCTGATCGACACCCTCTATGACGCACAGGTGAGGCTGGTGGCCTCCTCTGCGAATGCCCCAGAGCGCATTTATCCCGCCGGGGATCACCGGTTTGAATTTTCCCGGACGGTATCGCGGCTACGCGAAATGCAGTCAGCCTCGTGGTGGGGCAAGAAAATCGTTGAAACTTGACGTTTTAGTAAAATTTTATGTGGAAATGACTGGCCGCGCCTCCTGAAATCGATAAATATTGTTGCCCAAAAGGGAATCCAGACATGGCCCGGAACAAAATTGCGCTGATTGGCGGCGGCATGATTGGGGGGACCCTCGCTCACCTCGCGTCCCTCAAGGAACTGGGCGACATTGCGGTGTTTGACATCGCGGAAGGGCTTCCCCAAGGTAAGACTTTGGATCTCGCTCAATCCGGCCCTATCGAGGGATTTGACGCCAAACTGTCTGGCACAAACTCCTATGAAGGCATTGCCGGGGCCGATGTCTGCATTGTCACGGCGGGGATCCCGCGCAAGCCCGGCATGAGCCGCGACGATCTACTCGGCATCAACCTCAAGGTCATGCGCGAGGTGGGGGCCGGCATCAAGCAGCATGCGCCCCACGCCTTCGTCATCTGCATCACCAATCCGCTCGACGTGATGGTGTGGGCGCTGCAGAAATATTCGGGGCTTGCCGCCAACAAGGTCGTCGGCATGGCAGGCGTCCTCGATTCAGCACGGTTCCGCCATTTCCTGGCCGAGGAATTCGCCGTGTCCGTGGAAGATGTGACCGCTTTCGTGCTGGGCGGCCATGGCGACACGATGATTCCGCTCACGCGCTATTCGACGGTCGCCGGTATTCCGGTGCCCGATCTCGTGGCGATGAAATGGACAAGCCAGCAGCGCATCGACCAGATCGTC
>JACMJT010000572.1 GCA_014380505.1 Hyphomicrobiales bacterium
AGTGGCGCAGAGGCGCCAGGCCGAGGCGGCGCTGAGGATCGCCAAGGAGAAGGCGGAAAGCGCCAATCGCGCAAAATCGGCGTTCCTCTCCACCATGAGTCACGAACTGCGCACACCGCTGAACGCCATCATCGGCTTTTCCGGTTTCCTGATCCATCCGGGTCATGGCCTGGACGCCAAGACCGAGGATTATGTGAAGGAGATCAATGGCAGCGGCGTGCGGCTGCTGGACCTTATCAACGACATTCTGGAAATCACCCAGATGGATGCGGAGGATGCCGCTCCGAACGATCCCGTGGCCATCGCGGACGTCATAGACGCGGCGCTTTCCATTATTCAACCGCAGGCCGATCAGGCTGGCGTGTTGCTCAAACACACGGTGGGCGAGAGCTTCGCTGTGCTGCGCGGAGACTCCCGGCGCCTGCAGAAAGCGTTGCTTAAGATTCTTTCCAACGCGGTGAAATTCAATGAAAAAGGCGGATGGGTGCAGGTTGCCCTCCACCGTGACGGCGATGGTTTGGCCATTGAGGTCAGTGACAACGGCATAGGGATGCCCGCCGGCGCGGAAATGTTGATGACCAAGCTATTCTCGCAATTCGACACGTCGCTGGCGCGCAAGCATGACGGTACTGGCCTTGGCCTGACATTCGTTCAACGGGTGGCGCACTATCACGATGCCGCCCTGACCATATCCAGCCGGTTGGGAGAGGGAACGGTTGTCAAGTTGCTTTTCCCAGTGCATCGTGTCCTGCGGGCGCTGGAGGTTGCATGACAGGCCAACTGTTTCATCGCGCGGCCGGGTGTTTGTTGGCGGCATTTCTGACGGTTTCCTGCTCCCAACCGGCACAGCAGACGCCACCGATTGTCGCGAGCCCGGCGCCGCAGCCCGTGGTTTCGCCCGTGCCATCGCCGCCGGAGCAAGACCCGATCGCGGACGAGCGCACAATCATGGCGGTGCAGCGTGCTTTGGCCCAACTCGGCTACCCCGTGGGGTTGGCCGATGGCGTTATGGGGCCCGCCACGCGCCGGGCCATTCTTGCCTTTCAAAAGGATCGTGGGCTTGCCGAGGACGGCCGGCCGACCGAGGCGCTGGTCATGTTGCTCAACCGCCTCGCGGTGCAACCGCCGAAGATCAATACGACAGTCGTGACTGCCGGCGACATCCTGCTGTTTGGCGATGGTTCCAAGGAGATCGCGAAAGCCGAGCGCGTCGTGCCGTGGGAGCAAGAGACCAAAGGTGGTTTGGTGGCCATTCGTCCTTCGACCGCGGGCTGGCCTGCCGCTGCGCGCGCCGGCCTGGATTGGGCGATCAGCCATGCCTTGGACGTTGCCGGCGGTCCGCCGATCGCCTGGTCAAGCACAGGGGTCGAGCAGATTTTCGAAATCCATGCCACGCCGGTCTTGTCGTCACGAGAAGCGGTGCTGGCGGGCAATGCGGCGCAGTCCTGCCGCCATTTTGAATTGCGGGGCGCCCAGCGGCACTATCCCGGCATCGCGTGCCGGGATGCGAATGGAGAATGGTATTTTCTCCATTCCCGCATCCGGTTGGCGCATCCCGTCCGAAGGCTGGGGTCTCAAACCGATTCCGGAACGGCCGCAAGCGTTCGCCCCAGATAAGACGGAGAGAGAACCTCGCTGCTTGTGGCAGCGGGGCGCCCAATGTCATGATGCCGCCAATAACAGCATCATAAAGAGACCATCACCAGGGGGTTCATGACGCGGGATCAAAGGCTGGAAGCCGCTGCGGTTCGCCGTGTCGGCTGGCGGATATTGCCGCTTCTCTTCGCGGCTTACTTTGTCGCCTATATCGACCGGGTCAATGTC
>JACMJT010000573.1 GCA_014380505.1 Hyphomicrobiales bacterium
GAGCGCGCTCGATTCGGAAGTGGAAGCGGCGATCCAGGAAAACCTCTACACACTCATGGAGGGCAAGACGGTGATCGCCGTAGCCCATCGCCTCTCCACCCTCGCGGCCATGGACCGGCTCGTCATCATGGACAAGGGCCGCATCGTTGAGGAAGGCTCCCACCGCGATCTGCTGCGCAAGGGCGGCCTCTACGCCAGCCTGTGGCAGCGCCAGTCCGGCGGCTTCCTCGTGCCCGAGGCAGCGGAAGCGGCGGAGTGATGGACGGCCTAATAACCAACCATTAACCATATTTGCGCCACAACCGCCCCCGATAGGCTTCCCAACCAAAAAACGGGGGAATTCATGATCCGCTCAATCCTTGCCATCGCCGCCGCTGGCCTGCTTCTCGCCGCCTGCACCACCGATCCTTATACGGGTGAGCAGAAGGCTTCCAACACGGCGATCGGGGCCGGCACCGGTGCGCTTCTCGGCACCGCGGCGGGCGCGCTCATAGGCACCACCACCAAGGCCAAGACCGGCACGTCGATGCTGGTGGGCGCCGGGCTCGGCGCGCTGGCGGGGGGCGGTGTCGGGCTTTACATGGACAATCAGGAAGCGAAGCTCCGCCAGCGCCTTGAAGGCACCGGCGTGTCGGTAACGCGGGTGGGCGACAACATCGTCCTTAACATGCCCTCCAACATCACCTTCGCCACGGACCGGGCAGAGGTGAACCCGGGCTTCCACGACACACTCGATTCCGTTGCGATCGTGCTTCAGGAATTCGACAAGACCCGCGTCGAGGTCGATGGCCACACGGACTCGGATGGCTCGAACGAATACAACGACGACCTGTCGCAGCGCCGCGCTTCATCCGTCGCCAATTACCTGACCGACCAACGGTTGAACGCCAGGCGTTTCTCAGTCGAAGGTTTGGGTGAGAGTCAGCCCATCGCCTCCAACGGCTCGGCGTCGGGCAAGGCCCAGAATCGCCGCGTCGAAATTCAGATCGTGCCCCTCACCGAAGAGTCGTGACGGCAGAGCAATTTACCGTCACCATCCCCGATCTCGGCCTCGGCGCGGCACAGGCCCTCGCCGAAATAATAGAGCGTGACATTCGCTTCGACGCCCGTGCCCTCGCCATCAATGAGACGGGTGAGAAACGTTGGGAACTCGTCGCCTTTTTCGAAAACCACGCAGACGCCTCGGCGGCGCGCGAGGCGCTGGCGCAATCAACTGCCATCATCGCCGCGTTGCCCAGCCAGGATTGGGTGCGGCAATCGCTGGAGGGACTTCCGCCTGTCATTGCAGGGCGCTTCTTCCTGCACGGCTCCCACGACCGGCATCGCCGCAGGGCCAGCGGCATTTCGCTTGAAATCGACGCCGGAACCGCCTTCGGCACCGGCCACCATGGCACCACGGAAGGCTGCCTGTTGGCGCTCGATGGGATTGTTAAAAGGCGGCGGCCCCGGCGCACTCTGGATGTGGGTTGCGGCACCGGCGTTCTCGCCATAGCCGCCGCAAAGGCGGCTGGAACAACCGTGCTCGCCAGCGACATTGACCCCGAAGCGGTGCGCGTCACACGGCGCAATGCGAGGTCCAATGCCCTAGGTCCCGCTGTCATCGCGATTACGGCGGCGGGGCTGAACCACCCGCGCATCGTGGCGGAGGCGCCCTATGATTTGATCTTCGCCAACATTCTGGCGCGGCCATTGGTGTTCCTGGCGCAGGGGCTATCACGCATCCTCGCGCCCAAGGGCGCCCTGGTTCTTTCGGGCCTGACCCTTGATCAATGCCGATGGGTGCTCGCCACCTACCGCAATCGCGGATTGGTGCCGATAACCAAGACCGCACGCGGAAACTGGGCGACCTTGATATTGACCCGGCCCCGTGTTCGCCGCCGCCCTACAAGCGCAACAGAGCAAAGCGTGCAGCGAGATCGTTGCGGATCGCCGTCGCGGCGACACCGCCCTGCCCCATCGCGTGGCTGATCTGATCGAGGCCCAGAACCACATCGCCCGCCGCATAAACGCCCGCGATACCAGTCCTTTGATGGGCATCGACGACGAGGCTTCCTTCATGGGAAACAGTAGCTCCAATGGAAACCGCGAGTTCTGAGCGGTTTTTGGAACCGAGTGCTGCATAGATGGCAGCGAAACTGTGCCTGCCGCTCGCCAGCACGAGTTCTATTCGATCCGGCATAAGTTCGTAATGGCGGACCGGGCCGTCAAGCGTTTTGACCCCCGCTGCTTTCAGGCGCGATCGTTGGGCCGCATCGAGATCGTGAGCACCGTTCGGCGCGATCAACGTCACATCAGGGGTATAACTGCGCAGGAACTCTGCTTCTCCCACCGCATGCACGCCGGTCCCGATTATCGCAATCGGCCGATCGGTCACTTCATAGCCATCGCAGATAGGACAATATCGTAGCAGACCACGCGCCAGGGCCTCATCATGCACGTCATCGGGCATGGCCGGGCGCCGGTTTAAGGCGCCCGTCGCCAACAGAACTGTTCGCGCCCGGATTGCGGCGCCGGTGGTTTTGCCCAGAAGCAGGCCTGCGTTTGATTCCAGGGAAATGATTTCCGCCGCGGCAAGACGAACGCCATGCCGCTCGGCCTGATCACGCGTGCGCGCCAAAAGTTCAGCCCCGGTAATTCCATCAGGAAAGCCGGGGTGATTGCGTGTGAGGGGGATCAAGCCAGCCCTGCTCCGCCCATCGTCAACAACGAGAACCGACAGATGGAAACGCGCCAGATAGATTGCC
>JACMJT010000574.1 GCA_014380505.1 Hyphomicrobiales bacterium
CCGCTCGCGCGGGGCGAGGACATTAGGCCGCCGCCGTTGCTTCGGCGATCCGGGGCAAATGCACGGTGACTTCGGTGCCGGCGCCGATCGCGCTGCGGATTTCCAGGCTGCCGCCGTGGAGCTCGATCAGGGATTTCGAGATGGCAAGGCCTAAGCCGGAACCGCCCTTGGTTTTGGTGAACTGGTTTTCCACCTGTTCGAAGGGGCGCCCGAGCTTTTCGATGTCGCGGGGCGGAATGCCGATGCCGGTGTCGCTGATGCGGATGGTGACCCAGCCTTGCTCTTCGGTTGCCGCGATTTTGACGTTGCCGCCCTCGGGCGTGAATTTGATCGCGTTGGAGAGCAGGTTGATGAACACCTGCTTGAGGGCGCGCCGGTCGGCGGTGACCTCGATTGAATCCGGAATGTCGCGCTCGACCGCGACCTTGCCCTCGAAGGCGCGGGGGCCGACGAGGCGCATGATCTCCTCGAAGATGGCGCTGAGCTGGCCCACTTCCGTTTCAAGCTGCACGCGCCCCGCCTCGATCTTCGACATGTCGAGAATGTCGTTGATGACGTCGAGCAGGAATTGTCCGCTGCGGTGAATGTCGCGGGAATATTCGCTGTACTTGTCGGCGCCAAGCGGGCCGAACATCTGTTCCTGCATGACCTCGCTGAAGCCGATGATGGCATTGAGCGGGGTGCGCAATTCGTGGCTCATATTGGCGAGGAATTCCGACTTGGAGCGGTTCGCAGCTTCGGCGCGGGTTTTCTCACGGGCGTATTTGTCGGCGAGATCGGCCAGGCGCTGGGACTGCTGGTCGGCGAGGAGGCGCTCCTTCTGCAGATCGCGCACCGTCACCATGAGCTCGCGTTCCGAGAGGAGGAGGCGTTCCTCCTGCTTCTTCAGCGCCGTGATGTCGGTGCCCACCGAAACGAAACCGCCATCCTTAGTGCGCCGCTCATTGATCTGCAGCCAGCGCCGGTCGCCAAGCTGCACCTCGAAGGATTTGCCGTCGGGCGCATCGCCGCTGGCGACCTTGACGCGCTGACGGACGGCTGGCTCCTTCGCGGCCCGGGTCACGTCTTCATAATGCGTGCCAGGCAGGCAGACGGCGACGGGAAGCGAATGGAACTGCTGATACTTGGAATTGCACAGCACCAGCCGGTTGTCCGCATCCCACAGGACAAAGGCTTCCGAAATATTCTCGATCGCATCCTTGAGGCGGAGCTCGGCCTCCATATTGAGGTGATCGGCCTCCTTTTGTTGGGTGATATCGAAAACGATGCCGATCAGATGCTGCTCGTCCGCCGTGTCGCCAGGCGCCAGTGCGGCGCGGGCCCTGAGCCACACCCAGTGGCCGTCTTCGTGGCGCATGCGAAACTCCCGGTCGAAAACCGAAAGTTCGCCGCACAGGAGATTTTCGATCACCTGCTCTAGCTGTGCGTCATCGGGATGGAGGCGGTTTGCCACCTCGCCGAAATTGAGGAAATCGCCCTTCACCGGCAGTCCCAGAATTTCGAACATGGACTTGGACCAGAAGATCATGCCCTTCGATACGTCCCAATCCCACATGCCGCACTGGCCGCGGTCGAGCGCCTTGTCGAGGCGAGTGGTGGCGACGGCTAGAACCTGATCGGCCTCGGCGGCTTTGCCCGCCTGCCAATGGAAGGCAGCGCCCAGCATCATCAGCACCACCAGCGTCACCATGAACAGCATTTCGACCCGCGTGACGCTGGCGCGCCAGGCCGCGAGAATATCCGGCCTTGTCTGGATGACGAGGAGGCTGCCGGGATAGCCGCCGAGAGCATGCATGCTCACATAGGCTTTCTCCCCCGATGCAAGCTCGAGCGGCGTGGGGCCGGACCCATCCATCGCAATCCCGCTGACGAATGAGGAGGATAAGACATCGGCGATATTGCGTCCCTCAAGGCCTGCGGAAAGAGGCAGGCTCGCCACCAACCGGCCGCTGGCATCGGCGACGGCAAAAATGCGCGCCTCGGCAAGGGCATCGGGCGGCAGCAGGTGCTCCAACAGGTCGGAGTTCATGGGGGGTGTGGTCTGGCCGCTGGCGAGCGGTTTGTCGAACGCCATGCGGATATTCTGGGCGGCGACGCTGCCATAGAGGGCGGCCAGCCGGTTCTGCTCAGTCAGGTGATCCTCCCGGTTCTGAACCAGTTGCAGGAAGAGCGAGGTGCCGAGCGACAGGAGGAAGAGGACGATCAGCCCCATGATCAGGCGCCGCAGAGATTTTTCCGAAATCGCAAGGCGAAGCCTATGCGGCAGCGGCGATGGCAGCCGCAGCGATCTTTCCTTGAAAAACAGTTCGCCGATCTGGGTCTTGCCCAACGATTTTCCCCGTTTCCTGGCCCAAGCCGTATTGCCAAGACGGACCCGAAATGAACTCCACCATACGCTACTCCCGAATCAGGGGCTATTGATTCGTAAGTGGAACGATTTGTCCAGCCCCGGCTCCGGGGCTTCCCTAGGAGGACGATTGGGCGATGCGGGATACGATCTCGAAGCAATCCCGCGACAGCTTCGGTGTGGCGAGAATCCGCTGGAGCTGGGTTTCGGCGGCGGCGCGGCGCCCCCCGTCGAGAATCTGACAGCTGCGGAAGCCCGTGGCCATGCGCGCCGCCACCTGGGGATTGAAGCCATCGAGTTTGATCACGGCGTCGGCCACCACGCGGTAGCCTTCGCCATCGGCCGCGTTGAAGCCCGCCACGTTTCCAGAGGTAAAGCCGCCGATGAGCGCATAGACCCGGTTGGGCGTGTTGTAGGTGAAGGCGGGATGGTACAGCAGCCGCTCCACCCGTGCTGCGGCGCTGGCATCCTTCGCCTGGGCTTGCAGCATGAACCATTTGTCGACCAAAAGATGATCGGCCGCATGACGGTCAAAAAACGCTTCGAGCGCAGCCTCCCGTTCTGGCGCCTCGACCTGAACAAGGCCGCCAAGCGCGCCGATTTCCGCGGTCATGCTATGGGCGAGCGCGAGTTCCGCCATCGCCAGGGCAACGCCCTTGCTGCGATTGCCTTGCAGGATCATTTGCAATGCCGCGTAACGCAGGGCGCGCCGCGCTGTGCCGGCGGTATCGGGTACGTACTCGCCAGACTCGGCTGTCGCCACCCAGATATCATCCAATGCAGCGTCGAGCCGGGCGCCCAACGCCGCCCTCACGCCATCGCGGGCGGCGAGCACGGCATCGGTATCGACATCCCGCCCAATGGCGGCCGCCATGTCCGCCTCGGGCGGCAGGCCCAGCATCAGCGCCTTGAACGCATCGTCGATTGAAGGATCGCTGAGCAGCCGCTCAAGAGCCGCGGCATAGGTCTCCACCTGCTCAAGCGGCGCGGTGCCACCCATGCTTGCGAGGACCAACTCTCGCCCCCGCGTCTGCCCCGCTTCCCACCGGTTGAAGCTGTCGGCGTCATGGCCCATGAGGAACAGTTGATCGGCGGGCGAGCTATTGAGCGTTAGATTGACCGGCGCCGAGAAGCCGCGGTTGAGCGATACAACGGGCTTTTGGGCAACGTTCCGGAACCGAAACGTCTTTTTTGCCTCGTTCAATTCGATCATTGGCGTGTTGACGGCGCCCACCCCCTCAAGATCAAGGGGAACGTCTCCGCCATCGGGTCCGACAAGTCCGATGCCCAGCGGAATATGGAGGGGCCGCTTCTCCATCTGGCCTGGCGTCGGCAAAGTCTTCTGCTCAAGGGTTAGCTCGAATGTCTGCCGCTTTGCATCGAAGCGGCCTTCGGCTTTGAGTTGCGGTGTGCCCGCCTGCTCATACCAGTGGAAGAACTGGCTGAGGTCGCGGCCCGAGGCATCGGCCATGCAGCGCACGAAATCCTCGACCGTCGCGGCCTCGCCATCGTGGCGTTCGAAATACAAATCCATCGCCTTGCGAAACGCAGCGGGGCCGATGAGCGTCTTCATCATGCGGCAGATTTCCGCGCCCTTCTCGTAGACGGTTGGCGTGTAAAAATTATTGATCTCGATATAGGACGAAGGCCTCGCCGGATGGGCCAGCGGGCCGCCATCCTCGGGGAACTGGCGGGACCGCAGCGTCTTGACGTCGGCGATGCGCTTGACCGCGCGCGAGCGCACATCGGACGTGAACTCCTGATCGCGGAAGACCGTGAGGCCTTCCTTCAGGCAAAGCTGGAACCAGTCGCGGCAGGTGATGCGGTTGCCCGTCCAGTTGTGGAAATACTCGTGCGCGATGATCGCTTCGATATTGACATAGTCGGTGTCGGTGGCTGTTGAGGGGAGTGCCAGGATATATTTGTCGTTGAAGACATTGAGGCCCTTGTTTTCCATGGCGCCCATATTGAAATTGGAAACGGCGACAATGTTGAAGACATCGAGATCGTACTCGCGCCCGAAAGCGGTTTCATCCCAGCCCATGGAAGCCTTGAGCGAAGCCATGGCCCAGGCGCAGCGATCCTCCTTGCCCTTCTCGACATAGATGCCGAGCTTCACGATCCGCCCCGACATGGTTTTGAACGTATCGAAAACGCCAGCGAGATCGCCCGCCACCAGGGCAAAGAGATAGCAGGGCTTGGGAAAGGGATCGTTCCACACGGCAAAGTGGCGGCCCGTATCGGGGACGTCCCCGGTTTCGCCCGGATTGCCGTTGGAAAGGAGGATCGGCATTTCCAGTTTCGGCGCCTCCACCCGCACCCGGAAGCGCGCCATCACGTCGGGCCGGTCATAAAAATAGGTGATGCGGCGGAAGCCTTCCGCTTCACATTGGGTGCAGTACATGCCGTTCGACATGTAGAGACCGGTAAGCTCCGTGTTGGCGGTGGGATTGCACAAATTTACGATTTGAAGCGTGAAAGGCCGTTGCGGAACTTGCGCGATGGTGAGGGCTGAATCGGAGACCGCGAAGCTCGCTGCATTCAGCGCCTTGCCGTCGATCGACACCGACACGAGCTCCAGTTTCTTGCCGTCGAGAACCAGCGGCGCATTGGATTCAGCGCTTTCAGGGTTGGGGCGGATCGCCAGCAGGGACGTGACCCGCGTTGCTTCCGGTTCGAGCTGGAAATCGAGATCGGCGCTGTCGATCCTGTAGGGAACCGGCTTGTAGTCCTTGAGGTGAATCGTTGGCGGTGTTTCGGTGCGCATGTGCTAGGATTGCCTGCTGAGTGAGTTGAACGGCATAGAGCCCATGAGCCGCGCCTTTGTCAAAGAACAAGATGATGCCCCGGAAGAGTTGCTGGAGCGTCCTGTCAGCGCCAATCCCAATTTTGTGACCGCGCGGGGCTTGCGCCTCATCGAGGAGGAGCTGGAGACGTTGCGCAAAGCCCAGGCGCAGGCCCACGCCGAGGGCGACAAGGCCGCCGTGGCGCGGGCCGCGCGCGATCTCCGCTATTGGCAGCAGCGGCGGGCGACGGCTCAGCTTGTGGCGCCGCCTTCGGAACTGAAAACCGTGGCTTTCGACACGAGCGTCACGATTTTACGCGAGGATGGGCGGCGCCAGCGCTTTGCCATCGTCGGCGAAGACGAGGCCGATCCGGCGCAAGGGCTGATCGCTTATGTATCGCCCATGGCCCGCGCACTCCTCGGCAAGGCAGTAGGCGACTTCGCTGAAGCGCCCGGCGGTGAAGCGGAGATCGTGGAGCTAGAAGCGGTCGGCCCGGAAGGGTGAGAGATCGACGTTGCTCCGGACGCCTGTCATCATTTCGCTGACGAGGCGGCCGGTGGATGGCCCCCAGGTCAGTCCCAAATGGCTGTGGCCGAAATTATACCAGACATTTGAAACGTGGGCCGCGGGGCCCAGCACCGGAAGAGAGTCGGGCGTGCCGGGCCTGCGCCCCATCCAGCGTGTCGTTGCGGCATCAGGCTCGCGAAGCTGCGGCAGCACGGCTTTGAACATGGTCCACAAGGCATTGGCTCGCGCATAGTTAGGCTTTGCATCGAGGCCCGCGAATTCGTCGCTGCCCGCCAGCCTGAGGCCCATCTCCATGGGCGTCGCGGCACCGGGGGTCCGGGCGTAGGTAAGGGAGCGGGACAGGGTGACGCCGGGATTGGGGAGTGTCATGTGATAGCCGCGCTCAGCCTCCAGCAGCACACGATCGCCGAGCTGTTTCGCCAATAAGTGGGAATAGGCGCCGGCGCAGATGACCAGCCGGTCGATGGTATGGATGGCACCCGACTTGAGTTTCAGGTGGCTGGCCTTGCCATCCGCCGTAATGATTGCGGCAACTTCGTCCGAAAGGATGGTGCCGCCGTTTCGCACAATTTCAGCGGCAATGGATTTCACCACACGTTCTGGATTTTTCACGAAGTACCAGCCGCCGTGAAACTCCCCGCAGTGTACATGGGGCGAAATGGCAGGCTCGATCTCGCGCACCTCATCGCCAGAAAGGCGTTTCGTCTCGTAGCCGTGGGCGTTCTTGATGGCGCGTTCACTGGCTTCGGCGGCGAATTGCTGCTCGTTGTCAAAGAGGCGGAGTGTGTCCTCATAGCTCAAGAGATCGGCCGTGCCCGCCGCCTTGAGCAAGGTTTCGAAATCGCTGACGACACGAAGTCCCAAATTGGCGCGAGCCTCGGTGATAGCCTTGACGCGGTCCGGCATTGCATTGCGCCCCGCCGCGAGGAACCACGGCAGCGCCTTGGGAAGATAGGACCAGCGGATGGTGAGGGGTCCCAGCGGGTCCATGAGCCAGCCGGGAATTTTGAGAAGGATGCGCGGATGAATGGCGGGCACGACTTCCGCGAAAGCGAGGCCTCCCGCATTGCCAAATGAACAGCCTTCGCCCGGTGGCAGCCGGTCGATGACCGTGACCCGGAAACCCGCGCGCTGAAGGAAAGCGGCGGTGGAGATGCCGACGATTCCGGCGCCGATGATGGTGGCATGGGGTGTCATTAAGGTCCTCAAGCCGAGAGTTTTTCCACCAGCCGCTCCAGCATCTTGCCGCACGCCGCCATCTGGGCCTCGCTCACATATTCGTCCGGCTTGTGGGCGACAGCGATATTGCCGGGGCCGCAGATCACGGCAGGCGTGCCCAGAACCTTCTGGAACAATCCGCCTTCCGTGCCAAACGTGATCTTGCCGGTGGAATTGCCGCCGGTGAGCGAATGGACGAATCGCACCGCTTCGCTGTCGACGGGCGTGTCCATCGCTGGGTAGCTCTGCAACTCGGCAAAATCGAAGCGGGCGCCGGCGAAGACATGGCGATAGGAATTGGCCACCTTTTCCGCGGCGGTCTGGATTTTGGTAACGATTCCTTCGGC